>DASVCM010000646.1:0-14996 GCA_036381635.1 Lacipirellula sp. | reverse complement strand
ACTTCGGCGCCCTCGAGTGGGACGCCCAGGCGAGCTGGACCAGCGCCGCCGGATGGGCCATCCCGACGACTCCGCCCCGCATGGGCGCCGGCGTCGCCACGATCAACGCCGACTACATCTCGCGCCTCAACAGTACCGAAGTGAACTACCGCCAGGCGCCCAACGACCGCGTCGCGCTACTGGCAGGCTTCCGCTGGGTCGAGCTGCATGAGGAACTCGGCGTCGACGCCGACTTCGGCGGCAACATGAGCGACATCGGCTGGAATGTCGACAACCATCTCTATGGAGCTCAAACCGGCGCCGAGGTAATGCTCCTCGATCGCGGCGGCCCGATGCAGCTCACCAGCCATTTCAAAGGCGGCATCTTCGGCAACGCGGCCGACAACGATTTCGGTCTCAATCAGTCCGTCGGTCCGGACGTGTCGTTCACGGACCAGACCAGCAAGGTCACGTTCATGGGCGACATCGCCTTCCTTGGCCGTTACCGCATCAACGACAACGTCTCGCTCAATAGCGGCTATCAGCTCTTGTGGTTCGACGGCGTTGCCCTCGCCAGCGAGCAGATCTTCGCGACCAACGTGCTGACCGGCAGCGGCATTGACGCCGACGGCTTCGTCTTCTACCACGGCGCCCTGATCAGTATGGACGTCATCTGGTAGCAGTTTCTCCCCCCTCGAAGGGAGGGGCTAGGGGAGGGAGCCATCTCTAACAAGACGGCGAACTCACGACGTTCTCGCAGCAGAATCCCAACCTCAAGCCCCGCTCGGAATGACTCCGAGCGGGGTTTTTTGTTTGGTCGGTGTTTAGAACGCAATCGCCGCCGGAAGATACTTCGCCACCAGCTCGGTATAGTACGGCCGAAGCTTCTCCCAATCCGGCGGCGTCGGATTCTTCGAGTAGAGATCGTACGGGTTGAACTTCTGCACCCACGGCAGCATCTGGCGATCGTGGTCGCTGCACAGATAGTCGTACTCGCCCTCGCGATGCCAGGCGTAGAACGAGTGGTAGCGGATCATGTAGAGCGCCGGCTCGGGCAGATAGTCCTTCATGACGTGGTACAGATATTCGTCATGGCCCCACGACATGAGCACGTTCTGCAGGCCGCATCCTTCACGATACACGCCCAGCCGCGTGTTGTACCGCGGGTCATGGACGTCGGGGTTCTGCGCGAAGAACTCGTGGTAAACGATCTTCTCGCTATGCCAGCAGCCGACAGGAAACGTATCGCCCACGACGCACCACTGCGGCTCGCCCCATAGGCACAGCACCTTGCCCAGATCGTGGAGCAAACCGACGAGTACGAACCAATCCTCATGTCCGTCGGCGCGAATCGCCTCGGACGTCTGCAAAAGATGCTGCAGTTGATCGAGCTCGATGTCCGGGTCTGAGTCGTCGACCAGCGTGTTCAGAAACTCGCATGCTTCGAACACGCTCATCTGCCGGCGATCGAGTGACAGAAACTCCCGCCGCTTGGCGAGCACAAAATCATACGTCTGCTTCCGATGGTTCTCCTCATAGAACCTCCGTACGCTCTCGCGCGCCGGATTATCGTAGTTGCGATAATCCTCCTTGGCCTTCGTTCCCGGGGTGGGATAAACCTGCGTCTGGACAAAGTCCTCCCAAGCCTCGGCAATATCATGACCGTTGGCGGCAGTTGGCTCACTCATCGGAAGCTCCGTGGAAGATATCACATGCATCATAACGTCTGCCAAGCCGGTCTCAAACGAACCACGGCCAGCCTGACCAGAACTCTATAACCGCCTCATAGTCGGTCCGAATTCGTCCGGGCCGAAAGGGCGCCACGATCAATATAAAAGGTGTCGCGAGAACGAGAGCCACAGGAAGAAGCACCAAGTACACGATTAGCCGAGCCAACAGCGCACCGACGGTATCCAGCAGCCATTCCCACATCTATCAGAACCTTCTGACAACTATTGAAGTTGATCGGCAAACGGCACAGTCGCCGGCGTCACGCACACCGGCGTGGAGATAAACAGCGGCGTCGCCGCTCCGATGTCGAACTCCAGTTGGATGAAAAACGCCGTGTATCCGGCAGCGGGCTCCTCCGCTCCTCCGATATAGACGCCTGCATCCGCCGGCTTGAGTTCCATGGCTGTGTAAGCTTTGCCAATCGTCGGTAACCGGAAGTCACGGGCCTCGGGATTGGTGGCCTGCCAAAGCACGGCCCGCCGCGGCGAGGGCTCGCAAGCCACCCGCCACTGATTGTCGTCGGTTAGCTCCCACTTTACCTTCGGTCGCGGCAAGTCGCGCACCACCGACGTGAAAAACGCCGTCAGCGTTTCCAGCGCCTTGGATCCCTCCAGGGAATGCCCCGCGTTGGGCTGATAGGATAGCAAGTTCTCTCCGGGAAGGTCGTCGAAGTAAAACTGCGACGAGTCGGGCGTAAAGAACTCGTCGCCGCTGGCGTTAATGATGCATTTGGGCATCGTCAGTCGCTGGCGGTACGTGTATGGATCGACCAGCTTCAGGAGCTCTTGATACTCCGGATCGTTCCGTTTATCCGGCAGACCAAACTCGACATAGTCATCCAGCGCCGGCGCCCAGAAGCCGTAGACGCCGTGATGATTTCGCATCGACTTATCGATATTCAGCAAGTCAATCACTAGCGGGGCGATCGCAACGACCCGCTTATCGACGGCCGCCGTCAGCCAGGTCGTCCACCCGCGCTTCGACCCGCCGGCAACGACGAACCGCTGGACTTTAGGCGCTCCCTGCTCTTCGGCGAGAGCCGCTTGGACGGCGTCCATCGCCCGCACCGCCGCCTTGGTCATCGGCAATTGCCCCGGCCAGGTCGGATCGTCAGTTTTGAGAAACTGATCCCAAGTATAAGCCAGTAGGCTGTCTTCCTTGCGAGGTACGGTATCGGCGAAAGTCAGCGGTTGATTGGGAATCATTCCGACTTCCGCCACCACCGCGCCGCTCGCCATGGCGAGCGCCCTGGCTCGCTGGCTGGCGCCTTCAGGCGCCTCGCGATCATTGGCGCCGCCGGAGATGATCAACAGCGCGACATCCGACTTCGCCTCCGGCGGAATCGCCACCGCTAGCCAATGCTGCCAGAGCGTGCGATCCACCTCGCCCGGCTGCCGCCATGACTGCGACTTCAAATCAATGACAAGCTCCGTGCCGAAGAAGCCGCGATTCCGTGAGATCACCTTCCACTGAAAGCTCGGATCAGCCTTCGCCACGTATTCATCCAGGGCGGTCGAGATTGCGGATTTCGCCAGAACGGCGGTCGAGCTTGCCGAATCCTCGCCAAGACTGCGCGCTTGACCACAGATAAGAACAGTCAATGCGGCGACGACAAAGCTGCCAAGACGCAACAGCATTCCAAACCTCGCTTTATCCACACAAAGTCAATGGGCCATTCACTCCGGCCGATAGGTCGCAAAGCACTTCGGCGTCTCCCACAAGATCACCTCGACGATCGGTGCCGGTAGACTCATCGTCAGACTCTGCTCGTAAATGAGTCGCGCAATGTTCTCAGCCGTCGGGTTCTGATCGAGCAAATACAGCGGCTCCTGCATCTCCTGCAGAACGGGAACGAATGGATCTTTGCTATGGAGCAGCATGCGGTGATCGAGATTCTCGTCAATCCAGGTGCTCACCGCCCTCTTGATATCAGAGAAATCTACGAGCATGCCGCGGTGGTCCAACTCGGTCCCCTCGATCGTAATGACGGCCTTCCCATTGTGCCCATGCAGATACCGGCACTTGCCTTCGTAGTTGAGGAGCCGGTGCCCGTAACAGAACTCAATCTCACGCGTAACGCGAAACATAAGTCACCCATCAACCGACAGTAGGCGCGGGCTAACAGCCCGCCGGGGCGCTACGAAAGACTACGCGCCAAGGAGACGCAGAGGCCAGTCGCAAAGTATCCTCCAATATTACCGAACTTGCCACACTGCCGTCGCCTTCCGATACTGTGGCCTGTTGCAACTGCTCCGGCGGGCTGTTAGCCCGCGGCTACTCCATCATCCGAGTCGCTCCCATGTCCGACCGCTGCCAAAAGCTCCGCCGCCGCCTGAAGCAGGAGGGACTCGACGCCCTCCTCGTCACGAATTTCACCAATGTCACCTATCTGACTGGCTTCACCGGCGATGACAGCTACCTGCTCGTGACAAAACCGGGCGAGGTCCTGATCAGCGACCAGCGGTACACCACGCAACTCGAAGAGGAGTGCCCGGGACTCGACCTGGCCATCCGCGGCCCCGGCACTAAGATGCTGGAATTCACGGCAAAAAACCTTGAAAAGGCCAAGATCGCCAAGCTTGGCGTCGAGGCGGACTCGATGACCGTCGGCCTCCACGACGCCCTGGCCAAGGAACTGCCCAAGGTTGAGCTCGTCTCCACTTCCGGCTGGGTCGAGGAACTCCGGCTCATCAAGGACAAGGACGAAATCGAACGCACCCGCCGGGCCTGCGACCTCGCCCGCCGCACCTTCGACGTCGTTCGGGCCAAGCTCACCCCCGAAATGACCGAGCTTCAGGTCGCCAACGAGCTGGAGTATCAGTCCCGCCAATTTGGAGCCAAGGGCATGAGCTTCCCGTCAATTGTGGCTGTCGGCCCGCGGGCCGCGCTGCCGCACGCCCGGCCCACGGAGCGGCGAATTGGCGAAAGCGACTTCACGCTCATCGACTGGGGAGTGAACGAAGGGCTCTACATGAGCGACTTGACGCGTGTGCTGGCGACGGCTAGAATCTCGCCCAAACTCCGTAAGCTGTATGGAGTTGTGTTAAAAGCACAGTTGGCCGGAATCGACGCCGTCCAGCCCGGCGCGACCTGCGAACAGGTCGACCGCGCGGCTCGCAGCGTCATCGAGAAGGCCGGATACGGCAAAGAGTTCGGGCACGGCCTGGGGCACGGCATCGGCCTGGAGATCCACGAGGCCCCGCGGCTCGCCCAGGGGCAGACGCTCCAACTGAAGCCGGGGATGATCGTCACGATCGAGCCGGGGGTTTACTTCCCCGGCTGGGGGGGCATCCGCATTGAGGACGACATCCTCGTAACCCGGACGGGGCACGAGGTGCTCACCTCGGTTCCGAAGGAACTCGACGAGTGCCTGGTCGGTTAATTGAGAGGTCAGGGTTCGGGGTTCAGAATTCAGGAAAAGGCGAAAAGCGCTAGTCTTTCCGAAACCCTGAACCCTCCACAGCAGGGGACACATCGCATGGGTAGCAGTGGCTCGGGCGAAGACGTGTTTGACGTTCGCCGCGTGCGCCGGCTCGTCGAGCTAATGCAGGAGTTCGAGCTCGCCGAGATCGACCTTCGCCAAGCCGAACAACGGATCCGCCTCCGCAAGGACCAGGAGCCGGTGATCGTCCCCGGCGGTTACGCCCCCATGCCGCAGGCCGCCGCGCCTCCTATGCCTGCGGCGGCTCAGCCGGCTCCCGCCCCGCCAGCGGCGGCGCCCTCGGCGGAATCAGCGAGCGCGCAGTTCATCACCAGCCCGATGGTAGGCACCTTCTACGTCTCCTCCAGCCCCGACTCGCCTCCGTTCGTAAAGGTCGGCGACCAGGTCGGCAAGGACACGGTGGTCTGCATCGTCGAGGCGATGAAGGTATTCAACGAGATCCCCGCCGAATGCACGGGCAAGATCGCGGCGGTGCTGGTCGATAACGGCGCCCCGGTCGAGTACGGTCAAAAGCTCTTCCGCGTGGAATAGGGCTCAGGGTTCGGGGTTCAGGGTTCAGAGAACCGCTGATCTCGATGCCTTTCCTGAACCCCGAACCCTGAACCCTGAACCCCTCATGTATCAGAGAATCTTAGTCGCAAACCGGGGCGAGATCGCACTGCGGATCATCCGCGCCTGCCGGGAACTGGGCATCGAGACGGTCGCCATCTTCAGCGAAGCAGACCGCGGCGCCCATTACCTCGACCTCGCGAACGAAGCTTACTGCGTCGGCCCGGCGCGGCCGACCGACAGTTATCTGCGCATCGCCAACGTGATCAGCGCGGCGGAGGTCGGCAACGTCCAAGCGATCCACCCCGGCTACGGGTTTCTGGCCGAAAACGCCCACTTCAACGAGATCTGCCGAAGCTGCAACATCGACTTCATCGGCCCGTCGCCCGACGCAATGGCCCAACTTGGCGACAAGGACGCAGCCCGCAAGCTCGCCAAAAAGGCAGGCGTGCCGGTCGTTCCCGGCAGCGACGGCATCATTCAGAATGCCGAAGAGGCGCTGAAGTTCGCCCACGAAGTCGGGTTCCCGGTGCTCATTAAGGCGGTTGCCGGCGGCGGCGGCCGCGGCATGCGCGTCGCCGCGAACGATCTGGCCCTTAAATCCTCGCTGCAGCAGGCGCAAGCTGAAGCCGAGGCCGCCTTTGGGAATGGCGCGGTGTATCTCGAGAAGTACATCGAACAGCCGCGGCACGTCGAAGTGCAAGTCATCGCGGACAGCCACGGCAATGCCATTCACCTGTGGGAGCGTGATTGCTCGGTCCAGCGTCGCCACCAGAAGCTCATCGAGGAGAGCCCGAGCACAAGTATCACGCCCGAAACCCGCAACGCCATGTGCGAGGCGGCGCGCCGGCTCATTCAAACAGCCAATTACGTCAACGCCGCCACGGTCGAGTTCATCGTTGATCGCGACGGAAACTACTACTTCATCGAAGTGAACGCCCGCATCCAGGTCGAGCACCCCGTCACCGAAATGGTCACCGGCGTCGATCTGATCAAGCAGCAGATCCTGATCGCCTCCGGCGAGCCGCTGCCATTCAGCCAAGACGACGTCGTTCACCGCGGCGCGGCGATCGAGTGCCGCATCAATGCCGAGGACCCCAAGCGCAAGTTCCAGCCCTCGCCGGGAAAGATCGAGCGGTTGATTGTGCCGGGCGGTTTTGGCGTTCGGTTCGATTCGCACGCCCACAGCGGCTACGTCGTTCCGCCGTACTACGACTCGATGATCGGCAAGCTGATCGTCCACCAGCCGACCCGCGAGCAGGCCGTGCGCACCATGCTGCGAGCACTCACGGAAATGCGCGTGGACGGCATCAAGACCACCATCCCTCTCCACCAGGAAATCCTCAGTCACAGCGCCTTTGCCGACGGCCGGATCGACACGACCTTTGTCGAGCGGACGTTCGGCGCCGACTGAGCCCCGCCAGTACCCGCCATTCTCGGTCTCGCCATGGCGCTTTAGAATGCCCCATTGCGCATGACCGTCAGTAAGTTCCATTGCTTCTGAAGGAAGCCAGTCGGCGATTGCCGACGATGATTCAGTAGAGATACCCCATGGCAGAAAAAAGCACGTTCTCCCGTCCGCCTCGCATGCCCCACAACTTTCGTCGCGCCGCGATTCTCTTCGCCGGCGGTCCGGCGCCTGGCGCCAACGCCGTCATTTCGGCCGCGGCGGTGTCGTTCCTGCGGGACGATATCGAAGTTGTCGGCATCAAGCACGGCTACTCGCAGCTCGTGCAATTCGGGCCTGACCGGCCGCTGGTCGAAGGTCAGGACTATGTCATGCTCGGCCATGCCCAGCTTCGCCGCACCCGAAATACGCACGGCATTCTCATTGGCACGGCGCGGACCAATCCAGGAAAGCACATTTCACATCCCTCGCACTTCGCCGACGCCGAGCGAGTGGCCCCGCTCAAGACGGTGTACGAGGCGCTCCGCTCGATTGGGGTTGATCTGCTGATCTCGATCGGCGGCGACGACACGCTCAAGACGGCTAATAAGTTCAAGATGTACCAGGAGCGGCTGCCGCTGGACGCCCACCGCATTCCGGTGGTGCATCTTCCCAAGACCATCGATAACGACTACCGCGGCATTGACTTCACGTTCGGCTACTTCACGGCAGTCGATTTTCTCGCCAACGAAGTCCGCAACATGCTGGCCGACGCCGAGGCCAATCGCAGCTACTTCCTCGTCGAGTCGATGGGCCGCAGCGCCGGCTGGCTGGCCTATGGCGTCGCCATCGCCGGCGAGGCCAGCCTCGTGGTGAGCGTCGAAGACATCGTCGGCAAGTATCGCACTACCGAGGAAACAATCGACCCAGCCGCAGGCGAGAAGAAGAAGCGGGCCGTCATGAAGCTGGACGAGGTGATCACTCGCATCGTCGCCACGATTAACGCCCGCGAACGCGAAGGCAAGGAATATGGCGTGATCGTCATCGCCGAAGGCCTGGCCGAGCTGCTCCCCAGCAACTATCTCGAAGGCATCGGCCGCGACGATCACGGCCACATCAACATCTCGGCCGTTAACCTGCATAGCATCTTCGCCGATCTCATCGCCAAGGAATACCAACGTCAGCACGGAAAGAAGCGAAAAGTGACGGCCGTGCAGATCGGCTACGAAGCCCGCTGTGCCAAGCCGCACGCCTTCGACGTCATGCTTGGCAGCCAGCTTGGCGTCGGCGCCTACAGGGCTTTGGTCGAGAAACGGCTGAATGGCGTGATGGTATCGGTCTCCGGCCAGTTGCAGTTGGAATATGTGCCTTTCGACGAGCTGGTCGATCCCGAAACGCTGGTGACGGTCGTTCGCTATATCGAGACGGACAGCGACTTCCACCGGCTCACGCGGTTCCTGGAAACCTACGTCAACGAAGGCCAACCTGGCGGACCGCTGTAAAGGCGGAGGGGCGAGAGGCGAGAGTCGAGGGCCAGAGAAGACTGGTACGACTTTGGCATCTCGCCCTCCTGGCTCTCGACTCTAGACCCTCGACTCTCGACCTTCGACCCTATGAAGTTTCCTTCCCCGTTCTATCGTTGGCGGCCCCACCCCTGGCATGGTTTAGACGTAGGACCGGCGCCTCCTACCGTCGTACACGCGTACGTTGAACTTACGCCGTTCGATCGCATTAAGTACGAGCTCGACAAGCAAACGGGCTATCTGCGCGTTGATCGGCCGAACCGCACGTCGTCGTTTTGTCCGACACTGTACGGCTTCGTCCCGCGGACCTATTGCGGCGATAATGTGGCGAAGCTCATGCCCGAGGCGAAGGCGGGCGACCATGATCCGCTGGATATCTGCGTCATCAGCGAGCGGCCGATCACCATGTCGGAGATCATTCTGAAGGCCCGCATCGTCGGCGGCTTGCCGATGTGCGATAACCAGGAGGCCGACGACAAGATCATCGCCGTACTGGAGAACGACAACATGTGGCAGGATGTGACCGACGTCACTCAACTGCCCAAAGTGTTGGTCGACCGCCTGCGGCACTACTTCAGCACCTACAAGATGCTGTCACCCGATGATGCAAAGGTCGATATCCGCGAAGCGTACGGCCGCGAGCATGCCGAACAGGTCGTGCAGGCGGCGATCCTCGACTATCGCGAGCATTTCGGCGAGTAGGCGTGATTTCGTGGTAGGCGTCTCTGGCGCCGATGACGGTCTCGATGTTGCGCAGAATCGGCGTCAGAGACGCCTCCCACAAGCAGGTTAACCCTGCAGCGTGCCCTTGGTGCTCGGCACGCCGGTCATCCGCGGGTCGCATTCGATGGCCATCCGTAAGGCGCGGGCGCTCGCCTTGAACACCGCTTCGGCGATGTGGTGACTGTTCCGGCCATAGTGGAGCAGCACGTGCAGGTTGCACAGGCAGTTCGCAGCCATCGCCTGCCAGAAGTCTTCCAGTAGCTCGCTGTCGAACGCCCCGATCTTCGGCGAGGGCAGGGGGGCGTTGAACGCCAGGGCGTATCGGCCGCTCAGGTCGATGGCGACCGTGACCAGCGTCTCCTCCATGGGCAAGGTGAAGTGGCCATACCGCCGAATTCCAGCTTTGTCGCCCAGCGCCTCGCGAATAGCCTGGCCAAGGCAGATGCCCGTGTCTTCGACTGTGTGATGCTGATCGACATGCAGATCGCCCCGAGCCGCGACGCGCAGGTCCAGCGCCCCGTGCTTGGCCAATAGCTCCAGCATGTGGTCGAGAAACCCGACGCCGGACTTCACGTCGGCCTGGCCGGAGCCGTCGAGGTTCACTTCCAGGTCGATCTCAGTCTCAGCGGTCTTACGCTGGATGCGAGCTATACGGGCCATACTTAAGAAGACGCACCATTACTTGGTAGCCGCGGGCTAACAGCCCGCCGGAGCGGCGCGATCGACGCCACCACCTCGATCCTACCACGGACACCGCGGGCCAACGACCGGTTCGCTCGCATCGATCGAATGCCGCGCCTCAGGCCGCCTCGACAACCGCCCTGAGCGGTACAACCGCTACGCCCAATCGAGGCCCGTCTCGTGCCGAATCCGTTCCTCGAACCCGCCAATTAGCCCGCCGATGACATCCCACCCATGCGGCCGGCGAACTTCAATGTCTCCCTGGCGATTAACGCGAACAATCGTGTCGTCGTTGACGCGCGCCTTTTTGAGGTCGTCCTCGTTCAGCTCCTCCTCATGCATCGCGCGGCGAAGAGTGGCGCCGGTCATTTCAATGAAGCTCATCGCTGCGGCTCCGTGCTAAGCAAGATAACTGGTTGTATCTTCGGTGATCTTACGTAGGCCACGGCTGGCTTGTCCAGCAGTTGGCAGGCGTGAGCCGATCCATTACGAAAGCGACCAGTCAGGCGCCTTCGCACGAATCAGCTCCGTCAGCCGCAGCAGCGTTGGCACGTCGAGTTGCTCGGTACGCACGTCTTCGCCGAGTTGCATCTCGTCGAGCACTTCGTCCACTTCCGACTTGTCGAGTACGCCCTTCATCGCGGCGACGACATTTGCCCGCAGGAACTTCCGGCGGTGGATGAAGATCGCCTTGGTAAACTCATGGAAGTACTTCAAATCGGGCACGGCCGCTCGGCGCTCGCGGTCGACCACGATGCGAATGATCGCCGACTCCACCTTCGGCTGCGGCCAGAAGACCGACGGCGGCATAATCCGCACGATCTCAGCGTCAGCCTGGCACTGCATCCACACGCTCAACGCCCCATAGTCCTTCGACCACGGCTGGGCGACGATCCGATCGGCCAGCTCCTTCTGGATCGTCGCGACCATCGAGCGGGGCGTGTACTCCCAGGCGAGCAGGTTGCTCAGCACGGGCGTCGCGATATTGTACGGCAAATTGGCCACCAGCTTCAGCCTGCGCCCCGGCGCGGCGGCCAACGCATTTCCCACTGCTTCCACCACCTGCGGGCTGAAGCGATTCTTGTTCTTGAGCGCATCGACATGCAGCATCGTCACGTTCGGATAGTCGATCAGGATCTCGCTGGCCAACTCGAACAGATGGCCGTCGATCTCGACGGTGACGACATGAGCCGCGCGCTCGGCTACGAGCTGAGTAATGGCCCCGGTGCCCGTGCCGACTTCGAGGACAACGTCTTGATCGGTCAGCTCCGCCGAGTCGACGATCAGCCGATGCAGGTTCAGATCGATAAGAAAATTCTGCCCATGCCGCGTCGCGGGCCGAATGCCCATCTCGCGGAAGCGCTCCATCAGGAAGGTCTTGGTCTGTCGACTCATGGGCGGTCGGTACGTTGGATGCGTTTCGGTTTCTGTGTTAGCCGCGCTCACGGTAGCGGAGCGCTCCGCTAGCGCGTAGCGGCTAACACCTGATTGTCACTTCTTCAAAGCCAATTGCCGCTCGACATATTTGGCGAGCAGATCGGTCTCGATATTCACCTCGTCCCCTTGCTTCAACGCGCCAAGCGTCGTCGCCGTGAGGGTGTGGGGAATGAGCGCAGCGCTGAATCGATTCGCCTCGACGTCGACGAGCGTGAGGCTCACCCCGTCAACCGCGACAGAGCCCTTGGAGGCCATCTGCCGCGTCAACTCGTGGGGAACGGCAAACCACATCGTGCACCACTGGCCGTCATCGTCTCGACGTTCCAGACGGCCAACCGCGTCGATGTGGCCGGTAACGAGGTGGCCGCCAAGGTTATCGCCCATGCGGAGCGATGACTCGAGGTTCACGTGATCGCCCGGCGTCAATCGGCCCAGGTTCGTCCGCTGAAGCGTTTCGGGCCCTGCTTCAAATGCCACATCAGCTCCGTCGATCGCAACGACGGTCAGGCAGCAGCCATTTATCGCGATGCTGTCCCCAATTTGCGATTTAGCTGCGATCTGCTTGTCCCGCACGGCCAGCCGTACGCCCGGCCCGTCCGGCGACACATGCGTGATCGTGGCGAGGCTTTGAACCAATCCCGTGAACACCTCTTAACCCGCCTTTCGCAGCAGGGCGTGCCGCCGCCGCCAGCTCCACCGCCACGCGTGGGCGATTGGCGGGGCGAGCGCGTAGAGAGCACAAGCCAACGGAATGGCGTACCAGCGCACCGTAAGCAGGGCCAGCAGCACGAACACGATCGCCACGAGCTGCGGAAACGTCTGCTGTCCACGAACCAGGTGCGTCACGAGATGCGGGTACGGCACGCGCGAGACCATGAGCAGCGCGATCGCCACCGCCGCCAGCGGCAGCAGCCGCTGCAGCCACCAGTCGAAATCCTGAAACAAGGCGTAGTTCATTTCATTGCGAAGCGAATAGCTGAGCAACGCGAAGCCTGCAATCACTGCCGCCGCGGCAGGGGAGGGGAGCCCCTCAAACGTCGAGTGGTCGTCATCCTCGTCGATTTCGACGTTGAACCGCGCCAGCCGCATCGCCGCACAACAGGCGTAGAGCGCGGCGATGCACCAGATCGCCTCGCGGTGAAGCTCCGTAAACTGCGGGCACATCTTCACCAGCAGAATGCCCGGCGCCACGCCGAACGAGACGACGTCGCACAGGCTATCAAGCTGCGCGCCGAAATCGCTCGTCACCCGGGCGATACGCGCCACCTGGCCGTCGAACATGTCGAAAACCATGGCCAGAAAGATCAGGATCCCGCACAGCATGAGATTGTGCGTCGGGTCGAGGCTGGCAAACAGTTCGCGAGCGGAATCGAGCTTCGGCGCCGGGATGAACGCTTCGTCGCCGGGGCGTGCGATGCGCGACGCCACGACAATCGCGAAGAACCCGCACACAAGGTTCCCCAGCGTGAAGATCGTCGGAAAAACGGCAACGGCACGAATGCGGCGCATGGGCGAGTAATGGAATTGGTGGTTTAGTGTCGCGGGAATTTTGTCGCGAAATCACATTTTTGACGACAAAAGTCTTCTACTAGGGGCGGCCTGCCAATTCAGCCGGACGGAAGTAAAGCGGCGCCAAGGGCGAGCGCCGACAACCTCCGAGAGGCGGAAAACAAACGATGTAGAGCGGTATATGAACATGCGTCCATATATAGAAAAGTGGATGGCCACTTTCAACAAAAACTTTTGCAAACTTGAACCGGCTTCCAGCCTGCTAAGTGAATCGGGCCAGGATCGTGCTGCCGGCCTTCACGACCTCGCCGACGGCAGTTTCCATGCGGACCGCGTCGCGCGGCAGGATCAGCTCGGTGCGCGAGCCGAGTTTGATCATACCAAACTTCTCTCCGCGGCGGACGGCCTGCCCGGGCTTAAGGGCGCACACGATTCGCCGTGCCAGCAGCCCCGAGATCTGTCGGACGGCCATCCGCATTCCCGGCCGCAGGGCGTCCTCCAGGCCGATCCACATAAATTCGTTGCGGATCGCGCTTTCGGGATTGAGCGCGTTGAGAAACTCGCCCGACTTGTAGTGCATGGCCACTACGCGAGCTTCGCGCGGCGAACGGTTGATGTGGACGTTGAAGATCGACAAGAAGATGCCGATTCGCACCGCCGGTCCATTGAGAAAGTCGTAGTGGTCCAACTCGGTAACTTCGGCCACCACGCCGTCGGCCGGCGAGACGATCGCATCAGCATCCGCGGGAACATCGCGACGGGGGTCACGAAAGAAGTAGAACACCAGACCTAGCAATACCAACGGCGCTACCGCCGCATAGCACCATGGCGGTCCCGGCCAGCCGAGCGCAATCGTGAGGGCCAGCAGCGGCCAGCCCATGAGCTGCAGCTCGGCCAGGCCCCAACGTGCAAACGGCAGCCGCTCGCGCCATTGAAAGGGATCGTCCTCCGGCAGCCAATGCGCGGTGCACAGGTTGGAGCAATACTTCAGATCGCGTGGATCGAGGATCTCATGCGGCGCCCCGGCCGGATCGCCGCGCCGCAGAGCGGCCATCCGCGCGACGTACCCCCGCCGGAAGCGATTGAGATACCAGCGGCGCAGGCGGCCCCACGCCAGCTCGATGCTGTAGCACTTGCCTCCACCCGGCTGCACGCTGCGAATGTTCTCAGAAAGCAATTCGGGCATGGGCTGGCGTCTTAATCTCAGGCCTGAAAGGCCGCGCTGCGGTAGCCCAGGGCGCAGCCCTGGGTAATTAAGCGGTAAAAACCATTTAGCCGTGTAAGGGCGCGTCCAGGCGCGCCCTTTCAGGGCTTAGGACTCTCTTCCGCGCCGATACCCAGGGCTTCCAAGCTTATGCAGATGCTATCGCGATGAATTGCAGCCCCGGCCTTTGGCCGGGGGTCGGTCTCCACCGGGACAGAGTTTGTCCTAGTGGAGACTTACCCCCCGGCGAAGCCGGGGGCTGCAATAACCGCGGCTCACGCCGCGATAGCAACTGCATAAGCTTGAACGCCCTAGGTTCCCGTTGTGAGGGAGCACTTCCTTGGCTGAAGGCCATGGTCAACTTGTCGACGTACGATGAAATTGGCCTTCAGCCAATCGAATTCGCCCGGCGTTCGCGAACCTGGGGCGATGCCCCAGGCTACGGTGGAATTAGGCCTTCGGCCGATGCCAGTTGGGTCAGATTGCCTGGGCGCCAGCCGACAGCCGTTAGCCGAGAGCCGAGTCTTGCGATGCCGTGCCGACGGGGTGACTACTGACCCCTGGCCCCTGACGCCTGGGCCCTATTCAGGAGGCGTGTTGCGCTCCAGGCGGCCCTAGCTAAACCTCCCGCGGCGTTCATGGGCGGCCGATGGGGAGGGAGCGGACGCGGATCCTGGTCTTGGTTACGGAGACGACGGCGCCGGCGGCGAGGTCGGCGCCGGCCGCGGCGATGACTTGCTCGATGATCTTTGCGGCTTCATCGGATTTCAGCCGCTCGATGCGAATGCGAATCACCGATGGCGTCGTCGCACGCGTCACGGCGAGTTGCTG
>DASVCM010000645.1:0-4491 GCA_036381635.1 Lacipirellula sp. | reverse complement strand
GCGGATGACGGCTCTCGCGGCCGCGCGGCGGTACTGTTTACGCGAGCCACAGTCGAAGGACGAAATTTAGCCATGGCCAACTTGGAACGCCTTACGGAAAAGCAAAAGGCCGTCTACGAGTTCATTCGCGAGAAGATTCGGCATCGCGGTTATGGCCCGACGGTCCGCGAGATCGGCGCGCACTTCGAGATCAGCTCGCCCAATGGCGTGATGTGCCATCTGAAGGCCCTTGAGAAGAAGGGCATCATCTCCCGCGAGCCGAACATGTCGCGGGCGATCCAACTGACCGACGCCGGGCGCGATGAGGGCTTCCCCCTGGTCGGTCAGATCGCGGCCGGCAGCCTGGCCGAGGCGATCGAGCAGGCCGAGCGGCTGAATCTGGAAGAGTTCTTCCCGGCGAAGAAGAACTCGTTCGCCCTGCGAGTCCGCGGCGATTCGATGATCGAGGCGCAGATCGCCGATGGCGACATCGTCATCTGCCGCCGGACGAAGACTGCTCACAAAGGCGACATCGTCGTAGCACTGACTGATGAGGGTGAGGCGACGCTGAAGTACTGGTTCCCCGAGGCGAACCGCATCCGCCTGCAGCCGGCGAATTCATCGATGAAGCCAATCTACGCCCGCGACGTGCAGGTGCTGGGGGTGGTGACGGGAGTGATTCGGAAGGTGGGCTGAGCTGACGCGCGGCGGATCCTTCAGCGGGGTATAATTACGCTGGAGGCTCCTCATGTCCGAAGAAATCCCTTCAACGATTCCGCCTGGCGCCCTGGATTATGGCGAGCAGGATGAAAATGGCATCGACTTATCGTTGATTCGCAGTAATCTGCAGTTGACGCCCTGGGAGCGCATTTGTCGTGGAGACGACGCTCGTCGCCAGGCGCTAATGCTGCTTGAATATGGACGACGCCACCGCGAGAAAGCCGCCGCTGGCTCACTACGTTGAGGCGCTAACGGGCGCCGGCGTCGAATTCCTGATCGTTGGCGGGCAAGCGGAGCAGTTCTTTGGAAGCGCCCGTGTCACTTTCGACGTGGATTTGTGCTACCGCCGAACTCACGAGAACCTTGAGCGGCTTGCCCGTGCGCTAACCTCGTTGAAGCCAACGCTTCGTGGCGCCCCTCCCGAATTGCCCTTTCGCCTGGATGCTAAATCGTTGGCGCTCGGCAGCAACTTCACTTTCGACACTATCCATGGCCCACTCGACCTACTGGGTTATCTAGAACCCATCGGCGGATATGAAGAGGCGGCAGCTAACGCCGTGGCGATGGAGTTCGGCCCTTGGACCGTTAAGGTCTTGTCGCTGGATGACTTAATCCGCATCAAACAACACTTGCAGCGTCCGAAGGACCGCGACTCGCTGATGCATCTGTTGGCGATTCGAGAGGTGCGGAAAGGCTCATAGGCTCCTGCCTTCGAATCACCGCGCCCTATGGATATTCGTAGGATCTACTAATTGCTTTGCGCAACGCGGCGTTGCTGCAAGCAATAGCGCTAGCAGCGCCATCGACGCTGGTTCTGGGACCGGCATGCCCGCGATCGCGATTGAAGTCGATCCGAGTTTCTGCTGCCAGGCAAGCAAATCCGCGCCGTCGGAATCGCCGTCCAGGTCTGAATCGGCGCCCGGGCCCGAGCCAAACGCCGCGTTCCAAACGGTCAGGTCGCCGGCGTTCACCACGCCGTCGAAGTTGAAGTCCCCGGGCGCGAACGCATCGGCCATTACGGGCCACCCGTCTTGCGTCCATCCCAGCCGGCGATGTCGAACTTCGCGCTGTGAAGCTGCGTCCCCTCGTAGTGGTAGCCGAAGTACTCGACGCCGTTCTCTTCGAAAATGCCGGCATGGCCGGGGCCAATTCGTTCCCCTTCGCTCCCCAGGACGAGCGTCCCGCCGCCGGCATACAGGTTCACATTATTGCGGTCGTAGAACGGTCCTGTGGGACTGCTACTGCGACCGACGCGGATGTTGTACGTGCTGTTGGGACCGGCGCAGCAGGAACCCCAATTGACGAACAGGTAGTAGTCGTCGCCTCGCTTGTGAAGATACGGCGCTTCGATGGCGGTGGAAGGCGGATTGCGCGCTAGAGGCGTCAGGCCCGAGTCAGGCGAGATGCGCTTGCCCGTGTCCGGATCGAGCTCGGTAATTTGGATGCCGTTCCAGTAGGAGCCAAACGTCATCCACATCCGGCCATCGTCATCATGGAACACGGCCGGGTCGATGGTGTTGTACGAGTTCCCGGGATTGGAATTGATGACAAGCCCGCGATCGACCCACGCGTAGTTGGGGTTCGCACGGTCGAGCGTCGTATTGGTCGCCAGTCCAATGGCCGACTCCTGGGTCCCGAAAAGAGAGGCGGAGTAATACAGCCGATACTCGCCGCCGACGTGGATAATCTCGGGCGCCCAGAGATCGTAGTGCGGCTGAAAGCCCGAGACGACTTCCGTCGTCCACTGGGGCGCCGCGCCAAACATGCGGCCATAGTCCACCCAATGGACGAGGTCCGTCGATCGGCGGATGACGATCCCCCGCCCCGTCGCGAAGGTGTAGTAGTAGTCGCCTTCCTTGACGATCTGCGAGGGATCGCGCAGCGTGATTTGACCGGTAAGAGCGGCGTGAGCGCCTGCGACCTCAAAGCTCGCAGCCACGACCAATACCACGATGAGGTACGCCAAACGTTGCAAAATCATTTTCCCGACGGCCATGAAGCTGGATGTCCTGCTTCAATGATAGATCGCCGTGGGAGAAAGCACACGGCTCGGAAGGCCTCGTAGGCACTCGCGTGAAACCGCATCCGAGCGCATTAGGCGGATTTCTCAAGGGCCCCGGTCTGGTTCAGCTTGTTGTACAGCGTCTTGAGGCTGATGCCGAGTTGCTCGGCGGCCTTGGGTTTGTTGCCGCCGTGGCGCTCCAGGGCGTCGTGAATCGCATCCATTTCCAGCTCGCGCAGGCTCAGCGGGCCGGGCTTCTGCCGGGCGGCGCCCACCAGTTGTCGGCTGTCGAAGCGCTGCGGCAAGTGCTCCCGGCGAATGGGGCCGCTGTCGCAGAGGATCGTGGCGTGCTCGATCACGTTGGCCAGCTCGCGAACGTTACCGGGCCAGACGTGATTCTGGAGTGCCTCGATCGCATCAGGCCCGATGCCGGCCGAAGCGTCTCTGCCGCGGCGGTGGCGAGCCAATAAATGCTGCGCAAGTTCCGGCACGTCGTCGATCCGCTCGCGCAGCGCCGGGAGCGTAATCTCGAACGTGTTAATCCGATACATCAGGTCTTCGCGGAACTCCTCCGCAGCGACCATCTCCGGTAGATTGCGGTGCGTCGCGCAGACGACGCGGACGTCGACGTTGACCGCCTTGTTCTCGCCCACGCGACGGATCTCGCCGCTCTCCAGGACGCGCAGCAGCTTCGCCTGCATTGCCTTGGGAAGTTCGCCGATCTCGTCCAGGAAGATGGTTCCGCCTTGGGCAACTTCGAATAGGCCGACGCGATGGTCGTCGGCGCCCGTGAAGGCGCCTTTGCGATGGCCGAACAGTTCGCTCTCAATAAGCGTCTCCGGCAGGGCGCCGCAGTTGATGGCCACAAACGGCATGTCAGCGCGAGTGCTATGCTCGTGCAGCGAGCGGGCCACCAGCTCTTTCCCGGTGCCCGTTTCGCCGAGAATCAACACGGTGGAGCCGGTCGGCGCCACGCGCTCGATCAGCATGCGGACCTTGTGCATGGCCGGCGTACTGCCAATCAGCCGCTCGCTCCCCTGCAGTCGGCGAACCTGATGTTCCAACGCTCGGTTCTTCTGTTCCAGGCGGCGTTTTTCGGCGACGCGCTTCAGCAGCGCCTCGATCTCGATCAGCCGGCACGGTTTGGTCAGGTAGTCGAAGGCCCCATGGCGGAGCGCCGCAATCGCCGTCTCCAGCGAGCTCTTGCCGGTCAACACCACGGCTTCCGTCTCGGGCGATTGCTCCTTGCATCTGGCGATGACGCCGATGCCGTCGAGCCCCGGCATGTCGAGGTCGACGATGATGCAGTCGTAGGTGTTCTTCTCCAGCGCCGCGACGGCCGTCACGCCGTCGGGGCAGACCGTCACACGGTGCCCCAGTCTCGGCAGCTCGAGCTTCATCAGTTCCTGCAGCGAAGGCTCGTCATCGGCGAACAACAGGGTCAATCCCTGGGCGTTAGGCGGCTTGGTAGCGATGATGCGTCTCCTTGTTCTCTGTCGCGGCCGGCAGCCACACGACGAACCTCGATCCGCGGCCGGGACCTTCGCTCGTAGCGTCGATGCGGCCGTGGTGCTCTTCAACAATACGATGGGTGATCGATAGTCCCAGGCCCGTCCCCTGCCCCGTTCGACGTCGGGTGAAGAACGGCTCGAACAAGTGCTTGCGAACCTCGTCGGTCATGCCGCAGCCGTCATCTTCCACGATCAGGCGGGCCTCGTCCGCCTCGCTCTCGATAGTCACCCGCACCATTCCGCCTACGTCAAGGCTTTCCAGACCGTTGGTAATCAGGT
>DASVCM010000644.1:0-3512 GCA_036381635.1 Lacipirellula sp. | reverse complement strand
ATCGAGATCCTGGCGAAATAGTCAGTGTAGTCCTCTCGCGGGTGCCACTGCTGGCTCGCCCAGCAGTGGGCGCCTGGCGCCAGCTTCCCAGTGCTGGACTAAGCCAGCATTGGGCACTCATGAATTCAGCACGTAGAGATTACCTCAGCGGCAGCGGCAGCCGCGACGCCATGTCCACCGCGTCGCGCGTCGCCGGCAACCACGCCGTGGGCCGCGCGCTGAGCGTCTGAAACAGTACCCCCAGCGGCCACTTGTGACCTGGGTAAGGGGGCTCGATGACGAGCGGCTGCACTCCGCTGACCGCGATGCAGCCGGGCTGAGCTGTCACATCTGGCGGGCAATTCCCCGAGAAGACGAGCCCTTCGGCATCAAGCTGAAACTGCACGGCCAGGACGTCGACCGAAACCAGCGAAGGCTCGCCCGCGACCGGCGTTCCGCTGCCGTCTTGACGGCACTGAAATCCATGAGTGAACGCAGCCGCATCGATCAGCGAGCGACTCATCTGCACGTGCTCGGCATGAACGGCGCCGGCAAGCCGCTCGATGCGCGCCCCGCGCCAACTCAGCTCGCTAAGCTCGACCGTCGCCTGTCCTTGTAGGGTGTGCGGCGAATCGGCGGGCAGTAACTTCGCCAGGTCAACGCCGTCCAGTCGTCCCTGCGCTATGGCCGTCGTTTCCGGTTGGGCGAGCGTCCAGCGCACGATGCCGCGAAACGTCGCGTCCACCCCCAGTGAACCAAAGCCCAGCGCCGCCGAGCTTAGCACTTGCCCTGGAATGGCCACGCCGATGGATTCCAGCGTAAGCGCCGGCGCCGCGCTCGCGGCGTCGCTCGACGGGGCGAGCGTGAGCGTTACCTTGGGCGAATCCTCGGTTGGGTTCTCCGTCTCATACCCCATTAGCTGAATTGTTCGGCGTCCCGCGGCATCGCGATTAATTCGTCCGCGGATGTGATGCAGCGTGAAAACGCGAGGTGAAGTTGCCTGCGACTGGGCCGGCCGCCCATCGGTAAATCTCAGGTTAAGCCTTCGGCAACGAATTTCATGAACCTCGGGCGGGAGTTTCTCCGTCCACCCGAGAACTTTCGCGGCAACTCGATCCAACTGCGCCGCTTCGATCGTGACTTCATCAAGCGTATAGGCTCGCACGGCGCCGCGGTGCACCTCGAGCAAGTTGAGTTCTGTCAGCAGTTGCGCCGACGACGGATCGGAGATCGTCAGGTGCTGAACCCGCACGACCCGCGGCCGCGGCTCACGCCAGTTGGCCAGCTTCACGTGCACGTTGAGCGACTCGCTCAGCTCGCGCGCCAATCGCCCCTTGCGGCCCGGCCAATGATGCCCGGCAATCCACCACGCGGTAAACAACGTCGGCGCGACGCACAGCGCAACAAACGCGATGCGGGAGACGTACTTACGCGTCGTTTCGTGAAAAGCGAACATCCGTGTTCGTTGTAGTGGGTAGGGGGAGTGGGTGGTGGTTGGGTGCTCGCAGCCGCCTCGCTTTACTACCGACTACCGACTACCCACTACCGACTATCGCTCCCCCGCCATCTCCATAAACAGCTTGTACCGAGCCTGCATCTCCGCGAGGCTGTCGCCGCCGAATTTGTCGATCACCGCTGCGGCCACCTCAAACGCTACGACGTTTTCGACGATCACGCTCGCCGCGGAGATCGCACAGACGTCGCTTCGCTCGTAGCTCGCAGCCTCCGACTCCTTCGTGTCCAGGTTGATCGAGTCCAGCGGCTTTCGCAGCGTGCTGATTGGCTTTTTAGCGGCGCGGATCACGATCGGCTGGCCATTGGTCATGCCGGCTTCGAGGCCGCCGGCGTTGTTCGTCGGCCGCTCGAAGCCGAGCGTGGGAGATTGTTTGTTCGTGGCGTCGTAGTGAATCGGATCGTGCACCTGTGAGCCGCGCCGCCGGGCGGCTTCGAATCCCAGGCCAATCTCCACGCCCTTGATCGCCTGCACGGCCATCACCGCCTGCGCCAGCCGGCCGTCGAGCTTCCGGTCCCATTGCGCGTGCGTCCCCAGTCCGAAGGGCACGCCATGCACCTGCACTTCAACCACTCCGCCGACGGTGTCGCCTTCTTTGCCGACGCGGTCGATCAGCTCCTTGATCGCCGGATCGCGCTCCAGGTTCAGCCCATACAACTCGCTCTGGTCGCGAATCGCCTGGAGTTCTTCGAGCGTTCCTTCGACGGGCTCAATCTTCTCACCGCCGACTTCCGCGACGAATCCGAACACCGTGATGCCGAAGTGCTGCAAAAGCTGCTTGCAGATGGCGCCGGTCGCTACGCGAACGGCGGTTTCTCGGGCGCTAGCACGCTCTAGCACGCCGCGGATGCTGCCGAGGTACTTCATGGCGCCAGTAAGATCGCCATGTCCCGGCCGCGGCCGCGGCAAGTCTTCCAGCCGCTCCAGTTTGTAGTCCCGATTAACGACTTCCAGCGCGATCGGGCTCCCCAGCGACACGCCCTTCCAGACGCCGCTGCGAATATCGACAGTATCGGTTTCAATCCGCTGCCGCCCGCCGCGACCGTAACCCCCCTGCCGCCGACGGAGCTCAATATTGATCGGCGTCTCGTCGATGGTCACGCCGGCGGGGAAGCCATCGATGAGCGCAATCAGCGCCTTGCCATGAGATTCGCCAGCGGTCCAATAACGAAGCATAAACGCAATGGGAATTCAAATATCGAAGTGCGGAACGCGCCGCGCATTACACGCATGCGGCGCCATCTCGCCCACTTAGCCCCCGGCCAGTGGCCGGAAGGTCTAGAACCTGGGCGCCAAAGCCAGACCACGGCGGCTGCAAGGGTACGAACCCCCCGTCAACGCCGCAAGGCGAGCAAGCTCCCATTGTACCCTGGTAAAATGGGGCGAGATAGGCAGAGGGCGACCTTTGTCATTCTGAGCGGAGCGAAGAATCTATCCGCCGCGACACACCAGATCCTTCGCTCCGCTCAGGATGACAGCTTTGCGCCACATCTACTTCCACGGAAACGGCTTCCCCGTAATCCGCTCGCAGGCCTCGATATACTTCGCCCGCGTCTGGGCCACCACATCCGGCGGCAGCTCGGGGGGCGAGCTGTTCTTGTCCCAGCCGCTGCCGCTGAGCCAGTCGCGGACGAATTGCTTGTCGAACGACGGCTGCGGCCGGCCTGCTTTATAACCTTCGGCCGGCCAGAACCGCGAGCTGTCGGGCGTCATCACTTCGTCGATCAGCAGCACCTCGCCGTCAACCACGCCGAACTCAAACTTCGTATCGGCCAGGATGATGCCGACTTCTAAAGCATGGTGCGAGCCGATTGTGAACACGTCGAGGCTTCGCTGCCGCAGCGTCTCGGCCAGTTCGGCGCCTACCAGCTTCTGCATCTCGGCAAACGTGATGTTCTCGTCATGCTGTCCCTGCGGCGCCTTGGTCGCGGGGGTAAAGACCGGCGCCGGCAAGCGCTCGGACTCGTCCAACCCGGTGGGCATGGAAATGCCGCCAACGCTGCCGTAGCGGTGATACTCG
>DASVCM010000643.1:0-10238 GCA_036381635.1 Lacipirellula sp. | reverse complement strand
GCCGCGCCCGTCGTCGGCGACAGCCGAAAGCGGAAGATCCGGCGGCACAACGAGGACATCGCTGGTTCGATAGATATCGACGCTCAACGGATCCGTTGGGAAACCTTCCAGAGCGACTTGCGGAAGCAATACGCTTCGATTCGCGTCGTAGGCGAGCCTTCCCTCGATTCGCACGGTATGCGGTTCGCCAAGCGGGCGACTGAGATAGATCGCCAACTCATCGGGAGTAGGACGCGTCCAGCGCAGCGGCACGCTGCCTGCGCCTTCAACAGTCACAGTCGCGTCGGCCACCTGAAGCTCCGACGGCACAAGCAGTTGATGGGTCAGCACGCTATTCCGCATGCCGTCAATTTTCGCGGTGTATGCGGCGGCGACTTCTTCCGAGCCGCATTGCAGATCGAGCGCCTCGCTTGCCGTGAACTTGCTTAGGGCGGGCTCAATCGTGACAACCCACGAAGGATCGGAGCCCGCCAGCGAAGCGTATTGGACGCTCGGCGGCGCTTCGAACGGTCCCCATGACTGTTCCAGCTCCGCCAGTCCAATCGCCGTCAGGCCGGCCGGCGACTGGCCTTGCAATTGCAAGCTCGGATCAACCGTGACGGCAAGGCGATGACTGGCTTCCTCGGCGCCTAGGACTCGAACCCTAGGAAATTGCAGGCTGCCCCACGACATGGATCGCTGCAATTGAAACTGCAACGCAACGGTGGTGGGCGACGCCGAGCCGGATCGAAGTCGTAGTTCAATCACTTGCTGTAGTCCCTGGCGTGTCTGCACCTCATCGACAGGTGAGCCCTCGGCCAAAGGCAACAGGTTAAGATTCGGCGGGCCTTGTAATACGAGCGTGTGCAGCCGCGCGACGTCGCCGGACAATCGCAATCTGACGTCCAGCCGCGCCGCCGCCGGTTCCAGGCGGAGCCACGAAAGCTGGTCCACCTTGACGCCCGCCAGCGCATTGCCGGTTCGACCTGGCCACGTGACCTCCAACGTACGGCCTGCCGACTTCTTCGCGAGTGTCAGCGTAGCGTCGGGCTTCGGGCTGAGTCGGGCGGAATCGACAGCAAGGCGATCGATCAGGACGGGATGATGGATCGCAACTTGAGATCCAGGAAGCGGCGGTACACGGAGCGCCAGCGTAGTCTCGTCCGAAGCCGTTCTCGTACGCGGAGCGACTCCAATCACGACCTGATGCTCTCCGACCTTAGGCACGTCGATTGTTGCGCCTCTTCCGGAAGTGTTCCAACGCAGCGGGACTTCGTCGCCGTCAAGCGTTTTTGCGGCGCCGTCCCACCGCCCATCATGGCGATCGAGCGGCAGCTCGACGGCAACGTCATCCTGAAACGTTCTCAGCCGAAAGTGGAGCTGACATTCGCGGCAGATGACGTCCCCGGCTTTCGGGTCTTCCTCAAGCCGGATTTCATATCTCGCTTCGACCAGAACGTACTCCGCGCCGCCGTAGCGAGTGTTTCCCGCCGGCGGGAGCAGTTCGGAAAGCAAGTTGGCCGGCACATACAGATCGTCGCCCGCCGGCTCGCCCTGTTCGTCGATAGGGTACAGCACTGCAGGCGGCGGCTCCGCCGGCGCTGCGGCCGTCGATGAGGCGCCAGCCAGGGCTAGGGCCATCGACAATCCAGTGATGGCGGCCATGCGGCTTGCGGCCTTGCCGCCGCCTGAGATTGATTGGCGCGGGATTCTGGACGACAGCTCACGAACCAAGGCGCCGGAAAGCGAGCCCAGTAAAACGGCTTGCGGAATGAACACCCAAGTCGCAGGCAGTACCAAGCAGGCAACGGCCATGGCCGCCCACAGGACGGCAAAGGGGCCGCGCCTCGCAGGCCAGGCTAGGGCTGTGGCCACGGCCGAAACCAACCATGCCATATGCCACATTGCCCGCGAACTGTCGATCCGTCGGATCTGGGCCGGCGCCGGCGCGGTAACGAATTCGGATGTCGCCGACGCCCACGGTCCAGGAGCGTCGCTTTGCCCAGACGCGAGAGTGCCGGCAGCCAGCCTCTGGGAACCTACTGCTGACAAATCCAGCTTCGACGGCCGGCGAGGCTGCGACGAGTCGAGGAGCGGTCCAAACAGCCGTTGTCTCCAGCCGGCTCGTGCCGAACGCTCATTTTCGATCTCCACCGAGTAAGGAGCGGGCACGGAAACGGTCCACCGTCCCCGCTGTATTGGAAACGAGGTCTTCGGAATCGGAGGCGCGATTGACGTCGTTCCATCAAATCGTGCACGTTGGCCATGAAGATCGAGAACCAGCATGGAGTGACCGGAAGGCCCAGCCAACGGTATACGGATCTTGACGGGTTCGGCCTCCGCCGACTGCTCACGGATGCTCCTGCCGTCGAGCCGTGCGGAGGTAAGTTCGACGCCTGGTGGGATTTCAATCTCGGCCGTATGGTTTTGGTAGCAATCGAGGTCGTAGCTCATCCGATGGGTCTGGTTCCCGTCAGCAAACTGCACGGTAACGATGTCTAGAGAGCGGCAGACGACGCCCGGCAGCTCATCCAGCCGGCCGTTGCGACGGAGCGTCAGTCGCGGACCGTCTGTCAGAGGAACTGCCGGATCGTCATTGAGCCTCAAACATGCCAAGATTGGCAAGCCGTCACCTTCGGCCGGCGGCGCGGCTGCCGCGGGGACGCACCCGCGAGCGTCAATGCTCAAGCTCGCCGGATCTCCTCGCAGGATCGCCCAACTTTGCCAAGCTGTGGCCGAGGGCAGTGTAAGCGAGTTGACGGAATCGCCGGCGGATTCCGCTCCCCGCCACGTAACGCGCAGCCGGAAGGCTTCGCTTTTCGGACTGGCCAGTCGGATCCGATATTCATAACCAGTCGGGGAGGGGCGGGCGCCGTTCTGGAACTCCAACGCTTGGACCGATGGCTGCTCGGCGGCGCCAACCAGGCTCCATTGTGCGTCGGAGGGCAGAGGCCGTGCGGCGACAATCACCAGTTCGCTCACAGCGCCCTTTAGAGGTAAACATTGAATCTCGATCTGGTGCTGAAACCCCGTTTCACTATGGACCAACTCTGTCCATGCGTCGGCGCGGATTTCCGGACGAGCGGGTTGCACTCGAATGGCGGCGTCGGCCGGGATCTCGTCGATGGCCGTGAGAACGGCGGTTTTAGGATTACCGAAGAATTCGCGATCCGCCCGCGGCAAGGAGTCCAGAGGCCCGGCTCCGAAGGAAGACGGGCTCACTTTCAGATCCCTGCCGCGATGGTCCGTGACGAGGAGCTTGCCGCTCGAAGTCGCAGCGTCCAGAAAGCGTAACCAAACGAGCGATTCCAGCTTTGGGGCAGCCGTGCGGGTTCGCAGGCGTTTGCGGGCAGTGAGATTCAACGTTATCGGCGTCTCCTCCGCCGCTGCACGGCTTAACTGAATGTGCAGCCGCCGGCCCGCACCTTCGCCAGAGACGTGCCACGCCGCCAAAGCTTCGGGAGGGACGGCCTCGACAGATCTCAAGTCCCAGCCAGGCTTCAACGCAGGCGCCATCTGGAGCGCTGTGCCGTCGCTCCAGATCCGCGCCTGGCAGCGGCCGGCAAGTTCAGAGTCGACGAACTCCGCGGCCAGATTTGTTTGGACGTGCCAACGAGGCGTCTTCTCTGCCAGAAGGACGGTAATCGAGGCGTCGCTCGACCAACACTGCAATCGATAGGCTTCTCCGCCTCGGTCTTGTCCGACTCCAACGATATTGAGCAAGGCGGCGGAATCAGGTTTGATCTGCGCCAGGCTAATCGCCGGGTCTACCCAAATCGATGTCGTGCCTTCCGTCCAAAAGAGATTCTCTGGCGCCAGCCGCGGAAGCTTCCACGAATCGTTGAGCACGATATTGGCGACGGCGCGGACTGTTACGTTGATCGGCGACGCCGTTCTTGGAAGCGAAATGGCAATGGCCCCGGCGGTCCCTTCGGTAGGTCGCCATTGCGCCTGAACTTGATCGACGCGCACCTCAGTAATCTTGAGCGTTTCAGGGACATTCAATTTCAACTCGGCCGTCTCGCTTGCAACGGCTTGCAGGCGAAAACCCGCCTCATATTCAACTCCATCGCGAGCAATGCCATATGATTCATTGACTGATACGCGCGGCAGCCGCGATGGCGACGTTCCGTTAGGCCGGCGAATCTGGATGCGATGCTGGCTCGCTGTCCCGGCTCGGAAGGTCCACCTTCTGGCAGCTCCGTCGTCGATCGGCGCCTCGGAAACCAGCATGCCGGACGAAAGACGGGGGGTGTATTCTGCCGACAGCTCGAAAGTAACTTGCTGCTGCAGCGCTTGAGGGAGGGATAAGAGGTAGGCGAGCTCAGCGCCGCTGGCCTTTGCCTGTGGCAGCTCCCACTCGATGGCAAGCTCGCCCGACCGCTCCACCAAAACGCCGCGTGAGGAAGACGGTCGATCCCCTTCGGGCCACAGGCCGACCAACGCATCTGCCGGCCTTGGATCGGAGTCCACCCATTTGGCAGCCGTCAACGACGGACTCCTCGACGTCAGGCGCAAAATGCCTGGCGATTGGTCAAGCAACATGACATGAAGCTTCGACTCGCCCCGGAGCGAGAGGTCGTCTGTCAGCGTCAGTCGGTGGCTTGCGGCAGTGACCTGAACCAGGCCTGCTTCGGACAAGCGGCGGCGCTGGTTCGCTGCGGTGATTAGCCGCTCAAACTCCTCGCGGTTCATCGGTAAATAGCGCTCACCGTGCGTCGGCCAGTCCTCAGGTCGCTCTGCCGGCACGAACACTCGTCGATAACTCGCTGGCGGCAATTCATCGCCGCCAGTCACGGCGCGTTCGCCCAATAGAACGAAGGCGCAGAGGGCCGCGAGGAGGAGCCTGCACGGCTGGTTGGGCCGGCGATACTGCATCATGACGCCGACCCGCTAGTCTGGAATGCGGATCCGGATGGCGTCGAGGTTAACGCCGTCTCCACAGGCGAGTCGGCTGGCCACGGCTGCGTTGCTGTAAGGCTTCCCTCGGAACTGACGGTGTTGGTCCGAGAGACTTGGCGCGGCTCGGCTCGGGAGAGCAGCCACCGTGTTACCGCGGAAATGAGCGTGAATGCTCCGCCCAAAATGACGGCTTGAACAATGAGGACTACGGCTTCGGGGTAAACGAACAGCAACCCGCCCGCGGCAATACACAAGGCCAGCCAAAACACCGCCGATCGCGCCATCGCCGTGTACAGCCAAGCCAGGCCGACGGCAAACATGCCTAACCCCGCGGCGATGACCAGCCAAATACGACGAACCGCAACGAACTCAACCGTTTCAGGCGGTTGAAACGCGCTGAACAGGTACTGATTGGTGCGTGGTCCCGGGGACGGCGCGGTCGTCGCGCCGGTCCAACGTTCGAGATCTTGCTGCGATTGCGTGGGCTCTCGTCCCCAGCGAAACCCATGCCAGCCCAAACGATACTCGGCGCTCATGCCTTCGGGCGTCGCCAACGCCGACAAATCCGCCGGAAGAATGAGTTGCCAAAGGAAGGGACTCCACGCGTTGGCCCCCACAATCTGCGGGAAGGCGACGCTCTGCTTTCCCCACGAGGCGATGTCCAGCGGCGTATGTCGCCGCAATTCGAGCGTACGCGGTCGATCAGCCGAGCCGGCAGGCACATCGACGAAAATTATTCCCGCGCGGGTCCGATCCGCGGCGACGATCGCCCGGTCGAGCATCACTTCCACGTGCCGGTATTGCTCCGGGAGCCGAATCTCAATCCGTCGGGCCGAGGTGTAGAAACGATAGACCAGGCGATCCTGCCGCATGCCGCCGGCAATCCATGTTTGCACCCATGCGGCTTCCACGCGCGTTTCGCCTGCTGGGCCAGCGGTCGCCGGCTCTAAACGAAAAGCCAGTTGAGATGCGGGCTTCAGCGCGACAACGTCCAGGCCGACGGGGGAAGTAAGCGAACTGTTTGGCGCGCCATTCAAGCCGCTGCCAATAACAGGCGTCCACGGGCCGCCATTTCCATTACTTGCCAGCGCCATGCGGAGCGTTGGATCGGCGGATTCGATCAGCGCCGTGCTGCGCGCGGCCTGGTCTGGCAGTGCGAGCGGAATTGTAATTGGCGTTCCTCCTGCGCGCTGATCCTCCGTCAGCGGCGCTTGCGAACGAATCGACAGCCGCACCTCGCCCATGGCGGGCTGAGGAAGCCTTACGACGAGTCGGAGGTTGCTCCCAGCCGGTTCCGTCGAAGGATTGGGTAGCGGCTGGACGTCCACAGCCGAGGACGTGAGCGGCTTACCATCCAGCAGAAACTCCAGCCCTTCGTTGGCAAGCAAACTGGCCGAAACCGTGGCAGTCAACTGCGTCGCCGGCTGATACAGGATTTCGTAGTCGAGCGCCTGCTCGGCTTGAACCGAGCGGTCGTCCACTTCGGCGTTTACCGCCGAACTCACTCGAATAAGTTGATCACGCTCGCTGACGTCGATGACCAGGCGGGCTTGAGGCAAGAACGTCTGCAGGCGAAGCGGGACGACCTGAATCTCACTCGCGTCGTCTTTAACCACGGAGGGAGCCGGCGTCTCCAAACGCAGATCGATCGGCGAGACGCCGACCGATTTCTCAATCTGCGCGGTTGCTCGCCACGAGGGGTCGCAGGTGACTGTCAAATCGCCGGGCAGTACGGCGGCGCCTTCGGCCTCCGGCAGCGGCAGATCGTGCACGCCCAGTCCGGCTTCGCGTCGCAAGCTGAACCGAATTTGCGCTCGCTGTACGCCGCTGTCGCTGACGGGCAAGATGAGCATGTCATCCGTTACGTGCTGTTCAGACAAATCGATGACGCCGCCTGATTCGATGGGTTGCTCCGAGAGTTCCCAACCTCGGAGATTTAACCGCAAATCGAATAGCGGCCCGCCGCTCACCTGGTAATCGAGCGCGACTTCCAGCCTGGCGCCGTGGCTTCCCAGGTGCAACTCGTAATTGGGCGTTACAGTAACTTGTCGCTGACGCGGCTGGGCATGGACCTCGATGCGCCAGTCGACGCCGAAGGTTTCAAACGCCGCCAGTGATTCTTCAGCCGACAGCGCCGGCGGTAAGTTGCGGGGCTCAATTTGTCGCGCGCGCCCTGCTTGTTCAAAATGGGCGTGAACATCGCCGCCAACGCGAATCGCCACGTCGCCCTCCTGGCGGAACGCGCCCATCACTTCGAAAGCGCCAATCTGCATCGCGTCGGATTTGGCCAATGTCTGGACGGCTGTCAGCCGCACTTGCGGAGGACTCGTTGTTGGATGTTCAAATCGCACCTCCACTTCGGACGCCTCGCCGCTTGCGCGATCATTCGGACGCGTCACGGAATAGCCCGCACTTACATCCGGCTGTAAGACAGCGCCCGACGGAAGCTTGATCCGCAACCGTTCGAGCGGATCGCGCAAGTCCGCCAGGGAGATGACGGCGTCATACGTCAACCGGCCTTGCTCGACCGCGACCCGCATGTCGACGCTCGCCTCGAAATCGGCAGTGCGCGGCGCCTGCCCGGGCATGGGAACGTCCCACGTCAGTGCGACGGGACCTTTGGCGCCTTCGATACGCGACTCCGTTCGTTCGCCATCTCTTTTCGCCGACGTGATCAAGGCTGACTCGGCGTCGATCTCGACGGCGCCAGGCGTCTCCAGATCGATTCGCGACCTGCTCGCTACCGGCAGGTCAAGCTCGAGGCGATGCACATCGAGATCACGCCGGACGGGAATCTGCCCTTCAACGGAAACAGTCCGGACTTCTCCTGCCTTTCCATGAGTCCAGAGGACATAGCCGCGCTGTTCCGCGTCAAAGGTCAGGAAATCGCGCTCCGCGCCCCCTTCGATGCGCGAGGTCTCCAGCACCAACGAGCCCAATCGCAGCGGCGTTCTAATCCAGCCATCGCCATGGAGCGTGACTTCGATGTGAATGGATACGTTGGCAACCTCGTCATCGGCGGTTGCATCAACATAAACGGACGAGAGCGAGAAATCGGGCTTTCGCGCTTCCTCGTCCGCGGCGCGGTCAAGCTGCCAGGCCCTGAAAAAGTCCTCGTACTGATATCCGAGGAGGCGACGAAGCTTTCCGCCCTTGTCGGGCAGCAAGAAGATGTCGGGCGCGTCCAACTCGTCGCCGTCCGACGCTGATGTCGCAGAATCGACGATCTCCCGTTCGGCCTCCGTAGATGCTGCTGCCTCATCATCCGGGGTCTGCGCAAGGCCGGGCGGTCCCGGGACGCCGATTGCCAGCATCAGTGCGGCGACGAGTGATCGGAGAGAAAGCACAGCAGGTCGACCGGATCAGGAAAGATGAGCGGCTTAGCGGTTCTACGCCAAAATCTCGGGCACAGTTTGCCGCTCAGCATAAGGGCGCCTAGGAAAAGACGCGGATACTTCTATTGTACCTGCCGCTGGGGCCGTCGATCTCAGTAACTTTGGTACGCGCCAAGCCGCAGGTATTGCCAAAAAACCGCAGAATTTGGGCGTTCTCGCCATTATTCCGGAGCGGTGACCAGCGGTTTCAGCGCCCGATGCAACTCCGGGGTGGCCGCTGCCAAATAGTCGCCGCTCGCCAGATCGTAGGGTTGGCCGCCGCTGCCGGTGGCCACGCCTCCGGCCTCCCGGACCAGGAGCACCCCGGCGGCGGAATCCCAGGGATGGATCTCGTGGGCCCAATGGGCGTCCAATCGCCCACAGGCCACGTACGCCAGATTGAGGGCCGCCGACCCGGTCCGACGCACCGCCTGACAGACAGGGGAAACCTTCAGAAACGCCCGCACATCCGGGGCTTCCGGCGTGACAATCGTCGGGAAACTGACCGCGACCAGCGATTCTTCGAGCTCTTTCGCCCGGCTAACGGTCACTGGCTGGCCGTTGAGCCAGGCGCCCACGCCGGCCGCGGCGGCAAAGCACTCCTCACGCTCTGGGTCATAAATTGCGCCGGCCAGCAGCTTACCGTGCCCCGCGACGGCCACCGACACGGCATAGCAGGGGAGGCCGTGGGCGTAGTTGACCGTACCATCCAGCGGATCGACGACCCAGCAGTACTCGCGGTCAAGCTGGGTAGGATCGGGAGATTCCTCCCCCAGAATCCCATGCTCGGGGTAGGCCGCCTGGACCACGTCGCGGACGGCTTGCTCGGAGGCCAGGTCGGCGTCGGTCACCAGGTCGCGACGCGCTTTTTGCCGAGTTTGGAAGCGTCCTTGCCATGCGCGGAGCTCGACGGCGCCCGCTCGCGCGGCCTGTTCGCAAACGATCTGAAGCGCTTTCGGAGATATCGACATAGGGCCCCATTCTTGTCACGCAGCCCGCGGCGAGCAATGCACTTAACGTAAAACCTTACCGGCTACGAAGTAGCGGCGAGTTGCCGGGGATAGCACACGGTGCAGCGAAGATTTTCCCGCTCACTTTGCCAAACATTTGCTGGACATGGGTATGAAAATGAGTATGATCACTGGTGAACGAGGAGGTAACCCGCAAGTCTGTCAGTCATAACCTGTTCGCCGTGATTGTGCGAAAGGCGTTGCCTGATCTTCTTTATCCCCCACAACAGACTTCGGCCTCTTCTCTGTTCCGGCCCCGTCGCTTCACCTCGGTGAACGGCGGGGTTTTTTATTAGCTTCGCGCGCGGCGATTGCCTCGTGAGTCGCGAAGGGCTGCGGAAGCTTTCTCACTCTGCGCTGCGACGTACCATGACCGAGCATTGGCGCCTGCAAGGCACGACGGCGAAAGTTGCATGCGGCCCGCTGTTGGCTGAGCTGGATGTGCAGCGCCCCATGATGGGGCTGCACAAGCTTCAATTGCCCGGCAAAGCCGTCAATGGCTGGCTGCTGGGCGTCGACGTTCGCGAGGAATCATCGCCTGGCGAACAAGCGTGGCCGCCGCTGGATGTGTACACGCGCGGCAGCGACCTGGTGGCGAAGTATCAGGAGCCGGCGGGGCAGCCCTATCACTTGGAGATCTATTGGCGAGTCCTCGAGCCGCGAAAGCACATGTCCGGAGTGATCGAGGCGATTGTCTCGGTTCAAACGCGCCAGTGGGAAGCATATCCGCACCTGACCGTCACTTCGGCGCTCGACGTTGTTCAGGCGCGATTGCACCACGGAGGCGTCAACTTCCTTTCGCGACATGATTGGAGCTATGTCGAAGCCTCGCCTCCGGGCGACTTTGCGGCCTCGCTCAGCGAACCTTCAGCACAACTTAGTCGCGCTTGCTGGAGCTACGGCAAGCGATTCATGGAACGGGGCGTGATCCGCCGGCTACGATTGCGCGGGGCGTTTGCTACGATCGCCAACG
>DASVCM010000642.1:0-19847 GCA_036381635.1 Lacipirellula sp. | reverse complement strand
CGCGCTCGTGGAGCGCTGCTCGACTGCATCCACCGGAAGTTGTCGACGGGAAAGCAATAACGGCTATGGACAGGGATTCGGAAAACCTGATCGCGAACTACTTCGCCGGCGAGCTTACAACTGCCGAGCGAGCCGAGCTGGAGGCTACGCTCGCGGGCGATCCGCAACGCATGGCGGACTTTGCGGAAAAGCTGCTCTTGCATAAGGATCTCGGGACCGACGCCGTACAGGACGTCCTAAGCGCGGCGGCTCTGCCGCCGGCGGCCGCCGGCGCGAACGTTGTCTTCCCCGCCAACACTAGATCGCGCTTAAGCCGAATCCCTCACAGCGTTTGGGCGATCGCAGCCAGTGTGGCCGTCGTCGCGGCTTGGCTATTCTTCGGCGGCGACCGCCCAGGCGATCCGCCGCAGGCGACCCAAGTCGAGGTTCGGCATGACCCCGAAAAGCGTGTGGTCGCCTTTCTTGGCCGCACGGCTGATTGCGTCTGGGAAGGTGCGCCGCTGGGCGAGGGAACTCAACTGACCGTCGGCTCGCGGCTGCAGCTCGCCTCCGGCGTCGCGGAAGTCATCTTCAATAACGGCGCTCGACTGAAGGCGCTCGGTCCATGTGATGTATATATGGACGACGCCCAGGCTTGCTCGGTGCGACTCGGCAGCGCTTCGGTCTATGTGCCACAGTCGGCGTTCGGATTCAAAGTCGTCATGCCTAGCGGGATCGTGGTCGATCTGGGAACCGAGTTTGGCGTAACCGTCGACGACGCCGGCTCTTCGGAGGTTCACGTTTTCAAGGGCGAGGTCGCCTTCCAACCGATAACGGAGCGAGGCGATCATTTCGAGAAGGCGATTCGGCTCACGGCCGATCAGGCCGCGCAATACAGCATTGGCGGGACGACGTTGCAGGAGTTCGAGGCGAACGAAGCCCGGTTTAGCTGGCGTAACCGTGAACCTCTCGCCGATGACGAAGTCCCAGGGTTGCCCGTACGAAAGGACGTGGTCCTCTGGCTGGCGGCCGACCGGTTTGTCGACGTCGACGAGCGCGGTCGAGTCGCGCGGTGGAGCGACTTGCAGATCTCCGACAATCCGTCGGCAGAGGACGCGCTGCAGCTCAATCCAGACGATCGGCCGCTTTTGGTGGACAAAGCGATCAACGGCCGGCCCGCGGTACGATTTGGCAACGGCTCGTTTCTGCTGACGCCGCCGCTGGCGACTACCAATGAACAAACCGCGGTTGTGATGCTCGCCCTCCGACAGACAGCACCCGATTTCCAGACGGTGCTCAACTACAACGGGCCTCCGAAACGCGTCGTCGGGCCGCTCGGGGGTATGGTGTCGCCGTCGGTGTTCGAAATCTGCCTGCGGGATCGCAATCACGACCAGCGATTCGCCGTCTGCGGCGAGCTGTTTACCGGCTACCAGGAAGGCGGGAAGACCGAGGTCATCAAGAGCATGGTCGAGGATTTCGACCGCCTGCAGAAAAACAAGGCTCTGGCGGTCGCCGTCCGATACAGCCTGCAGGACCAGCGGATGAGCCTGTTCATCAACGGCGAGGAGCGGCAATCGAAGCATGCCTCCCGGCGAATCGCGATCACTTCGCGGAAGCTGCTCGGGCGACATCCGATTTTTGAGACCGAGAACGGCATCTTCTATGGCGACTTGGGGGAAGTACTGATTTACAACCGAGCGCTTAGCGACGACGAAGTGATTAAAACCTCCAAGTACCTCACGAATCGCTTTGGCCTGACGGGACCGTAGGGAATTCCCGAGGCTGCGGCAATCTGGCCGTCGTCAGAGGGGCAGTCCGCAGCGGTGTTCCTATCTATTACGTTTAATTTGCCGATGATAAGTACGTACTCTCGAAGCGCCTTTCAGATCTTGACGTATGCGCTGGCGTGCCTGGCTACGGACTTCGATGGCTCGCGAGTTGAGGGAGCAACCATTGCGCCGGCCATGAATGCGGCGGAAATCAAGCGGGGGCTTCAGACGCATGATCGAGCCCTGTTCATCAAGGCCGGCTGGATTCGCGATCCGTACCTGACGCTTGGTCCCGGCGGCTACTACTACCTCACCGGCACCACGCCGCTCCCCGATGACGGCCGACAGCAAACCGACCCCTATAACACAGGCCTGGGCGATGGCAGCATCGTCGGCTGGAAGATGCAAGTCTGGCGCAGCGTCGACCTGATCGCTTGGGAATCGCTGGGCGCGCCTTTTACCCTCAAGGACGGCGTTTGGTTCAAGGAGCGGCCAGAGCGCTTCGGTCGCGTACTGGAGAGGGAGTGGCGACTGTGGGCGCCGGAACTCCACTGGATCGGGGACCGCTGGGCCGTGGTGCATACGAGTCCCAGCCCCGTAGCCGGCGCCAACCTCGTCCTAAGCGCCGGCAAAGATCTACAGGGCCCCTGGACGAGCCCCATGGGCGCGGCGATCGGGCAGCGCCATGATCCATCCCTGTTTCACGATGACGACGGCACGTGGTGGATGATCTGGGGCGCTACGACTATTGCGCCGCTGAAGCCGGACTTCTCCGGTTTTGTCGCCGAGCCGAAGGAAATCGGACCCTCAGGCGCTACGTCGAAGATGGGACACGAAGGCTGCCTCATCCGGAAGATCGGCGACAAGTATGTGCTGTTCGGCACCGGCTGGTCGACAGGCCGGATGCGCAAGGGAAGCTACAATCTCTACTACGCGCTGGCCGACAAGGTCGCCGGCCCTTACGGTCCCCGGAAGTTCGCGGGGCGATTCTTGGGCCACGGCACTCCGTTTCAAGACAAGCAAGGTCGCTGGTGGTGCACGGCGTTCTTTAACGCCAATGTGCCGCCAATCGACAGCGAAGGAATCATGGAGAAGGATCTGCGCGACAACGCCTACTCAATCAACAATCAGGGCGTGACGATCGTCCCGATGGATGTGCAGATTGATTCCGACGGAACGCCCGAGATCCGCGCCAAGGACCCTCGCTACGCTTCGCCCGGCCCCGATGAGTCGCAACAGTTTCCTGAGTTTCTTCACAGTACGGGTGTGAGCGCGCCGGCTCCCGCCGCAGGAGCCGCAGAATGAGCGTTCGCTTACTTAGGGTCCTCGTATTCGCACTGTCCGCCGCATTAGGGGCGATTTCGATTCATGCCGCACAGCGACCGAACGTCCTCCTAATCTTAGTCGATGACCTGAAGCCGTCGTTTGGGGCCTACGGCGACGCGTTCGTCCATTCGCCCAACTTGGACCGACTGGCGGAGCGGGGCGTTCGATTCAACGCCGCCTACTGCAATCAAGCGGTGTGTGCGCCGTCCCGGGTCAACCTGCTGATCGGTTCGCGGTCAACATCGACCGGGATTTATAGTCTCAGCGTCAACTTTCGCGTGGCTGAGCCCGACGCCGTGACGATGCCTCAGCATTTCATGCGGAACGGTTATCACGTAGCCGGCGTCGGCAAGGTGTATCACATCGGCCACGGCAATACCGACGATGAAGCGTCGTGGAGCGAGCCTTTTCACCCGGAGAAGGTGATCGACTATGTTCTGCCGGAGAGCACAGAAGGCCAGTTGACTCGGGAAGAGGCGTATTTCAGCAATCAAGCGCTTGATCGGATCGGCGAGTTGCCGCGCGGCGCGGCGTTCGAACGCGCAGATGTGCCCGACGACGCCTATGCGGACGGTCGCATTGCCAACGAGGGAATCGCTCGCCTGCGGCAGGCTGCGGACCGCGAACAACCGTTCTTTCTGGCGTTGGGTTTCGTCAAGCCGCACCTGCCGTTCTGCGCCCCGGAGAAGTATTGGGCGCTCTACGACAACGTTGACTTGCCGATTGCAACGGTTCGTGATTATCCCGACGGAGCGCCGAACTACGCCGGCAAGCCGAAGTTCGGCGAGCTGAACCAGTACAAGCCCGTTCCGCAAACGCCGCCTATGACGTCGGAATTGGAACGCACGCTGGTGCAGGGCTATTACGCATCGCTGAGCTACATGGACGCCCAGGTTGGACGCGTGCTCGACGAGCTGGATCGGCTCGGACTGGCGGAAAACACGATCGTCGTGCTATGGGGCGATCACGGCTTTCACCTGGGCGATCACGGCGTCTGGACCAAGCACACCAACTACGAGCAAGCCAATCGCATCCCGCTCATATTCTCAGGCCCTGGCATACAAGCCGGCTCTGCTACGACGGCGCTGGCGGAAACCGTAGACGTTTATCCTACGCTCGCCGAGTTGACCGGATTGCCGCGTCCCAGCGGCCCGCAGCCGATTGATGGCGTCAGTCTCGTGCCAGTCTTGCAAGACCCGCGGGCGAAGGTCCGCGATCACGCGTACCACGCTTTCCCGCGGCAAGGAAATCGGCTCGGTCGGGCGATACGCACGGAGCGCTACCGTATGGTCGAGTGGAAGCGATTTGGCGATCCCGCCGAGAAGGCCGAGTACGAGCTGTACGACTACGAGACGGACCCGCTGGAAACGCGCAATCTCGCGGACGAGCAGCCCGAAGTGTTGCGATCGCTGCAAGAAATGCTCCGCCAGCATCCTGACGCGGTTCCGCCTGTCGAGCAGCCAGCCAACGTCGGGACCGATCATGCTCATCCGGAACACTCCACATCTCGCCAGCGTGGCGCGCATTCCGGCATTGTAAAGAAGAACTAGAGACGACGCCGCAGACCGCGTACGGCAGGGCGCCGCACATGCCGGTTCGATTGAAAACGACCAGGAACGTTTACACTCCGTGGCCGGATGAACCGGGCGAGTGGATGGTTGCGGATTGGTCGCAGGCGGTAATAAGGCTGAGGTCCCAAGTTCGAGTCTTGGCGCGCCCACTTTCTTGCCTCAACCCCCGCGGATTGGGGCCTCTTCTGCGTACTCTAAGCCCGGCACAGATCGCCGGCCCGCCTCCCTCGCCAGCGCCGGTTTCACCCCAATTTTCCCGGCGCCGGCATATTTTCTGTAAGATTCGCCCGCGGCGCCGCATTGCCTGTCAGAGGCGTCGGCCCGTCCCGTGGCTCCCACTTTTCTCGCACCGTGATCGAAAAGCCCCTGACGCCTGACCAGTTCGTCGTGCTCATCGCCCGCCATGAGCGGCGGGTCCGTTCGTTCATCTCCACGCTTGCCGCCTGCCGCAGCGACGTCGTCGACGAGGCTCTGCAGGCGACCTACCTAACGGCATGGCAGAAACTCGAGTCGTTCACCTACGTCGAAGCCACTCCCGATGAGGAGCTCGTCCGCTGGATGTGTACGATCGCCCGCTTCCAGGTCCTGGCGTACGCCCGCCGCTACGGCTCGTCGCGGGTGGCCTTCGACGTGGACGTCATCGAGCAGATCGCCGACGTCTGCACGAGCGAATCGGAACTGCTCGAATCACGGTTTCAAGCCTTGAAGCAATGCCTCGAAAAACTGCCGGCCCGCCAGCGCGAGATGCTTAGCCTGCGCTACTGGCGCGGACTGTCGATCAAGGAACTCGCCGCGCAACGCGGGCAGGACGCCGGCGCCGTGTACACGGCCCTGTCACGAATTCGCAAAGCCCTTGAGCAGTGCATTCGCCGCGCGCTGAGCCAGGAAGGATACACCCCATGACCGCGCCCGGCGCCCCCGACGAAAAGCTCGAGCCGCTCCTGGAGCAACTGTTCGTCGACAGCCTCGCCCCGGAGGCGTGCGACGAACTGCGGTCGATGCTGGCGGCGGACCTCGATGCGCAGCGCCGCTACGCCGAAGTCGTCCACATGCGCGAGGGGCTGGCCTATCTCCTCAGCCAGGAACCGATGGAAGCCGGGGCGCACGCAGCTCCGCGCGCCGCGGGTTCACCCGCCGACCACGCCGTGCCTTCTATCAAATCGCCCGGCTCAAGGCCGCCCTTAATGCGGCACTTGCTTCCCACCTGGGCCGCCGCCGCCAGCGTGTTGATGGCCGTCGGACTTGCGTCTGCCCTGGCGTATCATCTCGGCGCCCGTGGTCGGCAGAGCGCCGCCGCCGACTCGCAGTTCCATGCGCGGCCGGTCGTCGCGGCGCCGCTCCCGCTGATGCAGAGCAGCCACCTCGGCAAGGTCAGCGGCCTGTCGCTGGACGCCTCGGCTCACGGCCTCCTGCAATCGATGCAGGTTGGCCAGGAGCTTCGCTGCGGCGAAGTCGTGCAGCTCTCGTCGGGGTTCGTCCGCATCGAGCTCAACTCCGGCGCCCAGCTAATCATCGAAGGCCCGGCTGAGTTCTCCCTGGTCGGCGAAGATCGCGTCTTCGTTCGCACGGGACGGCTGGCTGCTTCCGAGGGTTCGCTGCTGATCGTCCAAACGCCGCTGCTCACGGCCGAATGCCGCGACGCCCGCGCGTCGTTCGACGTCGACGACGATGATACAGCCCGCGTGTTCGCCAACTCCGGCGTCGTCACGCTGTACTCAACGCCGCAGCAGGACGCCGTCAGTCACCAGCTCTCCGCACTTCGCGCTGGCGAGGGGATGCTGGTAAGCCCGGGCGCCAGGCCCGGCATTCTTACTACGGCCGACGCCGGGCCGCTCACCGCCGTCGTCGAATCCTGGGAGCAGGTCGAGAGCCGCCTCCGGCCGTACGAACGCTTGATTCTCGCGGATCGCCCGCTCGCGTATTGGCCGCTGTATCAGGTGCGCAAGAACCGCCGCGTGCTCGATCTGACGCAGAACGGGTTCGACGGCCTGCCCGTGGGCAACTGGCCCGCCGACTCCGTGGACCATAACCTCGATGAGCCGCGCGGCGCCTACTTCAACGGCGAGTGCTACATCGAGCCCGACCGCAAGCCGCCGTTCAAGCCGCAGGGCGGATTCGCCATCGAGGGCTGGGCTAAGGTCGAAGGGGGCCCGCAGTTTCAATCGGTGTTCACGTCCCGCTGGGTGCTACGCTCGCACGAGCCCGACTGCCAGATGTTCGGCTTCACGCTGTACGCCGGCGACAAGGACAACTGGGAGTTCTGGTCGGGCAACGGCCGCAAGGGCGATCTCTGGCAGATTCTCGTCTCGCCGGCGCCGGTCCGCCGCGGCGAGTGGGCGCACGTCGTCGCGACCTTCACGCCCACCGGCCGGCCCAGCGCCAACGAAGTCGAAGGGACGGTCCGCATGTACGTCGACGGCCGGCAAGTCGCCGAGGCGGTTCATCCGATATCGCTCACCGAGTTTGAATGGCCGGCCCGCATCGGCGCCGCGGAGTTCGTGCCGCGCTACCTCACCTCGTGGCTGTTCAAGGGCGAGCTGCGCGACATCGCGCTGTACGACTATCCGCTGGAAGCCAGCGAGATCGAGGAGCATTTCGACGCCGGACGGGACGAAACTGCCGAGCGCACCTCGGCGCTGCCGGGGAGAGAAAACTGGCTGATGGCCTCGTTAAAAGGAGTTCAACGATGAGGCATGCAGTAGCAGGCGCACTCCATGTGCCATCCGCCCACACTTGTCGCACGACATATCGCAAGCTTGGGCGGGTTACGGCACGCGGAGCGCGCTTACGACATGGGTTCACCCTGGTCGAGCTGCTGGTCGTGATCGCCATCATCGGCGTGCTGATCGCATTGTTGTTGCCGGCCGTGCAGGCCGCGCGCGAGGCCGCTCGCCGCACGCAGTGCACCAATCAACTGCGCCAGTTCGCCATCGCGTTTCAGAATCATCACGACGCCCAGAAGCACCTGCCAACCGGCGGCTGGACGTTCCATTGGCTGGGCTATCCCGAGTACGGCTTCGGCAAGGAGCAGCCCGGCGGTTGGCTCTACAACATCCTGCCGTTCATCGAGCAGACGGCGTTACACGACCTCGGCCGCGGCGCCACGGGCGCCGCTCGCCGGGAAATGACGCGCCGCCGCGTTGAGTCGCCGTTCGAGGGCACGAACTGCCCCAGCCGCCGCCGCACGAACGTCTACGACTACCAGAGCACCGGCATCGCGTTTGTCGATAGCGATCCCTTCCAAAGCTGCGTGAAGACCGACTACGCCGCCAACGCCGGCGATATGATCCAGCCCGAAGGATTCGGCGGGCCAGCCGGCACAGCGTCCTACGAGGTTTCGCTGCGCAATACGGACTGGGACGGCTCGGATGGAAGCGGATACGGATATAACTGGGCGAGCGCCTACGGCCCTAAGTACGGTCTGCCGCCGGAGCGGGGAGTCGGCACGGGCGTGGTGTTCGGCCGCTCGGAAATCAACTTCCGGCAGATCGAGGACGGCCTGTCGAACACATACGCCCTCGGCGAGAAGTACATGTCTTCAGATCATTATGACGACGGACTCGACGACGGCGACAACGAGCCGGCCTTCGCCGGCAACAACGCCGACACGCTGCGCACCACCGCCCACATTCGCGAGCTCAATCGGCCGCTGCAGCTTGGTCCTGACCGGCCTGGCCCCTCGCAAGACGTCGGCGAGCGCATCTTCGGCAGCGCCCACGCCAGCGGCTTCAATATGGCCATGTGCGACGCCTCGGTCATGTTCGTCAGTTTCGATGTTGATCCTGAAATCCATCGCGCCCGCGGCCATCGCAGCGATGGCGTGGTTCCAGATTCCCAATAACCGCGGTCCGGCAACTACAATAATCGAATCGGAAGAGGCAGAATAAGTTTCGCGTTTAGGCTCATCCTTACCTTCGACAACCAAGCAGATTCGCACTCTTCAAAAGGAGCTCGACTAATGACGCAACCTCTTTGCCGATTGGCAGCCCTCATGCTGTTGGCGGCGCTCGCAGCGCCCGCGCTCGCCGGCACGTTCCGCACGATCACCATCGACGACCTTTACACCGATTGGGACGGCGTCCCGGTCGCCGATTCCGACGCGGTGGCCGACAACTTCAGCGGCCCCGACATTGCCACGACCCAGATCGCCAACGACAACAACTATCTCTACATTCGCAATACGTTCGCCAACAACCTGTCGCTCGGCACGTTCGTCTCGGTCGACGTCGACCAGGACTCGACCACGGGCTTCGATCTGTTCGGCCAGGGGCTGTATGGCGTCGAAGCCGGCTGGCAGAACGACTTTGGCTTCGCGCAGGCGGCCGGCTCGTTCAACAGCGGGGCGCTGGCCGGCGAGTTCTTCGGCGGCGGGCACGCCTTGCTTTCGCCATTTGCCAATGCCGCAAGCCGTGAACTGGCCCTCTCGCTGGCCAATATGAGCTCCGGCGGAGTCGCCACGTTCCCTGACGACACCATCCGCCTGATTGTTTGGACCGATGTGGGAACCGGCGCCGACGGCCTGCCGGCCGGGTTCACCGGCGACGACGGGCGGAACTGGGACATCAGCGGCGTGATCGAATACACACTGGCCGTCCCGGAAGCTTCGACCGCCATGCTGGCGATGTTCGCCGTATGCAGCGCGGCTTTGATCCGCCGCAACACTTAAACCCAACGGCGGCCCGTCCGGACATCGGCAAGTTAAAACAATGCGGCACGTACCGAGGGAATCTTTCCATGAGTCGCTCACTTTACCGCCTAATGTTGGTCGGACTTCTGACCAGTGTCGTGGCTGCCACCGCACGGGCGCAGGTTTTTGCTCCCAGCACATATTCAACGAACATCCAGGTTCAGGCGGAGCCGGAGGGAACTGAATTCGACGACTGGGCCGCGATCCCCGTCGCGTCGATGGATGCCGTCGACAATCCGGGCGACCTCGACATCGCGAACATCCAGATCGCGAACGACGAACAGTTCATTTACATCCGCGCGTCGCTGCACAATACCGCGGCCATCTCGCTAGCGAACCTGTTCCTCGCATTCGACACCGACCAGACCAGGGCTACGGGGTTTGACATTTTCCAGATCGGCGAGATCGGTTCGGAGCTGGGCTATCAAACGGACTTTCCCTTCGCGCAGCACGAGAGCTCCTACAATCTCAACGTCTCTCTTACCGGCGGCCCGCTGAATAACGGCGGCGCGCTGATCTTCCCCTTTTGGACCGAGGCCGGCGCCCCTTCGGGCAACGACTTCGAATGGGCCGTTCCTCGCGACGCGGTGATCCAATATCCGCCCGCCCTGGGCGGTCCGGCGCCCGCGTTTCCGAATCAGACCTTCGACTTCGCCGTCTACACGACCAATGGCCTCGGCGACCTGAGCGACGTCATCACCTACACGCTCGCGGAAGCGCCCGCCGGTTCCCCCGGCGACTTCGACCTGGACGAAGACGTCGACGGCGCCGACCTGCTCCTGTGGCAGCGCGGCCTCGGCGGCGACTTCGATGCGAACGACCTCGCCGACTGGCAGGCGAACTTCGGCGCCGGCCCCAGCGCCATCGCCGCGATCCCCGAACCCTCGACAATTGCACTTGTGGCGATCGCGTCGCTGGCAGTAGTGCGACGCCGTAAGTGACATCGCGAACATTCGTCGCCGTCGTCAGGAGAGACTGGGGGGCAGCCTCTCCGGGCGTGGCGGCGAAGTTCGCCGAATCGCTAGATAGTATTGAAAACGCCCGCATGAATCGCTCGCCCGGAACCGCCGTTTCCATTCGCCTTCGTGCGGCCGCGCGCGCGCTGTTAGCGATTATCGTGACCGCGGGCTTCGGCAGCGCTGCACTCGCCGCCGGCGGCGGCTTGGAAATCGTCGTCCCCGCGTACTTCTATCCCAGCAGCAATAGCACCCTCTGGGACGACATGACCGCCGCGGCCGACGATGTTCCCATCACGGCCATCATGAATCCCGGCAGCGGCCCCGGCAGCTTCAAGGACAATAACTACGTCGAAGCCGTAAACGCGTTCCGCGCCGCCGGCGGCCGCGTCATCGGATACGTCCATTCGAGCTACGGCGGCCGGCCCCTGGCGCAAGTCCTCGCCGATATCGACAAATACGACGCCTGGTACGGCATCGACGGCATCTTCGTCGACGAGATGGCCAACACCGGCCCCGGCCAACGGCTCGACTATTACAAGGCGATCTACGATCACGTCAAAGGCATCGATCCCGAGTGGGAGGTGATGGGCAACCCCGGCACGCACACCATCGAGCAGTACGCCACGTGGCCCACCGCCGATAGGTTCATGGTCTTCGAGAATACCGGCGAGTTCTACGAGAGCTACAACCCGTCCGCCTGGAACGCCGAGTACGATCGCGACAAGTTCGTCCACCTGGTTCACACCGAAGACTCGCCCGCCGCGATGGAGTCGTTCCTCGACTTGGCGCTGGCCCGCAATGCCGGCGGCATTTACATCACCCACGATGTGATGAACAATCCCTGGGACACGCTGCCCAGCTATTGGCAAGCCGAAGTCTTGGCCGTCGCCGCGATAAACGCCTCGTTCGCCGCGGCCGATTTCAACTATGATGGATCGGTCGACGCCGAGGATTTGCAACGGTGGAGCGCCGCCTTCGGCCGCGTTGGCGGCGGCGCCGCGCACAACAATGGCGACGCCAACGGCGACGGCGCCGTCGATGGCGCCGACTTCCTCGTGTGGCAGCGCGAGCTAGGAGCTCTACAACCACTCGACTCAACCTCGGCGACGGCCGTTCCCGAGCCGACGCCGGCAGCGTTGGCTCTGGCGGCGCTAATCGCCGTGCCCCGAATTGTCCGCCGCGCGGGGCTGTATCCGCTCGCGGTTAAAGCAGATAATGAGGCAACATGATCCATAACCCCAACGGACCCCCCATGACCGAATCATCAAATGCTACTCGCCGCGCTTTCTTGAAAACCACCGGCGGCGCCACGGCGCTGGCCGCCGTCGCCGCTCCGCGGATGGTCCACGCCGCCGGAACCGAGACGCTGCGCGTCGGCCTGGTCGGCTGCGGCGGCCGGGGCCGCGGCGCCGCCATCGACGCGCTGAAGGCCGACCCGCACGCCGAGCTGGTCGCCGTCGCCGATACGTTCGCCGATTTCGCCGATGAGGCTCTCAAGCTCATCCGCGGCGACGACGCCGTCGTCGATCGCGTTCGCGTGGAGTCGGATCGCGTCTTCATCGGCTTCGACGCGTACAAGCAGCTCATCGACAGCGGCGTCGACGTCGTGCTGCTGGCCACGCCGCCGCACTTCCGCCCCGAGCACCTCGCGTATGCCGTCGAGAAGGGTAAGCACTGCTTCGTCGAGAAGCCGGTCGCCGTCGACGTGCCCGGCGTGCAAAGCGTTCTCGAGTCCTGCCGCCAGGCGAAGGAAAAGAACCTGGCCATCGTTTCCGGCCTCTGCTGGCGCTACGATTTGGGCGTCCGCGAGACAATGCGGAAGATTCTCGACGAGAAGGCCATCGGCGATATCGTCGCCATCGAGTCCAGCTACAACGCCAACGGCCTCTGGCACCGCGGCGAGAAGCCCGAATGGAGCCAGATGGAGTACCAGATCCGCAACTGGCTCTACTTCACCTGGCTCTCAGGCGATCACATTTTGGAGCAAGCCGTCCACAGTCTCGACAAAACCGCCTGGCTCCTCGGCGACGTCCAGCCGGTGAAGGCCACCGCCCTGGGCGGCCGCCAGCAGCGGACCGACCCCAAGTACGGCAACATCTACGACCACTTCACCGTCTTCTACGAATATCCTGGCGGACAGCGGGTCTACTTCACCTGCCGCCAGCAGGACAACTGCAGCACGCGGGTCGACGAGCTGGTGCACGGCACGCAGGGCCGCGCCGAGATCCTCCGCCACCAGCTTCTCGACTTCGCTGGCAAGCGCACCTGGAAGTATCGCGGCAAGAAGCCCAGCATGTACCAGGTCGAGCACGATGAAATGTTCGCCAGCATCCGCCAGGGCGAGCCGATCAACAATGGCCAGTACATGTGCAACAGCACGATGATCGGCCTGCTGGGCCGCACGGCAGCCTACACAGGCCAGACGGTCGCCTGGGACCAGCTCGAGAAGAGCGCCGAACGCCTAGGCCCGACGGAGTACGCGTGGACCAACGAAGTCCCCGTGCAAGCCGTCGCCATTCCAGGCAAATCGTCGTTGGCCTGACCACGTAGCCCCCGGTCAGTGACCGGGGGCTGAAGAGAGATTCGCAAACCGAGCCGCCGTTCACGCCCCTGCCGGCGTGGCCATGCAGCTCGCCTCGCCGAGCGCACTGCGGAGCACCGTGTTGCCGCCGTTGACCGACAGCGTCTGCCCGGTGACAAAGCCCGCTTCTTCGCTGGCCAGGTAGACGACCGTCGGCGCCACGTCGCTTGGCGTGCCGAGCCGGCCCGCCGGGACGCCCGACTTGTAATTGTCCAGCGATTCGGTCGAGTAGTGGGCGTGCCGCTCGACCGGGATCCAGCCCGGCGCCACCATGTTCACCGTGATGCCCGAGCCGGCCAGCTCGCGCGCGGTGCTGAGCGCCAATCCCGTCTGCCCGCCTTTCGCCGCGACATACGCGCTGAACGGCGCCGACGCCAGCGCGAGCACTTCGCTGGTGATATGGATGATCCGTCCCCAGCGCTGCTCCTTCATGTGCGGCAGGCACGACTTCATCAACAGCACCGGGCTCTTCACGAAGAAGTCGAGCATCGACTGGAAGAAGTCCCAGTCGTACTCCTCAAACGGCAGCTCCGGCTGGCTGCAGGTCGCATTGACCACGAGGATGTCGATCGGGCCAAGCTGCTCAGCCACTTCGCGGCACATCCGCTCGACGCACGCCGGATCGGTCACGTCCGCTTGCACGAGGCAACTGTCTGGCGAGACGCGCTGCAGCTCGGCGAACGCCGCCTCGGCCAGCGCGCGGTCGTTGGCAAAGTTCATCGCCACGCGCGCCCCCGCGTGGGCCAGCCCCATCGCGATCTGCTTGCCCAGCCCGCGCGTGCTGCCGGTCACCAGGGCCACGTGCCCATCCAGCCTGAATGCTTTTCCGTTGTTGAGCATACTGCCCGCCTGTTCTGGTCGATCGACGCGATGCTGATTGTTAAGTGAACGCACGTTGGACTAACCTTTTTGCGATAAAAATGTCTTGTTCAGGTCATAATTTGTTGAATCGGCTCGACCGGCTCGACGCCCACCAGCTTCTGGTCCAAGCCGCGGAAGAAATACGTCAAGCCATTGGGGTCGAGCCCCATCTGCGCCAGGATCGTGGCGTGCAGCCGCTTCACATGCATCGGCTCGAGCACCGCCTGCGAGCCGAGCTCATCGGTGCCGCCAACGCTCATGCCTCCCTTGATCCCCCCGCCGGCCATCCACATGGTAAATCCGAACGAGTTGTGGTCCCGACCCGTGCCGACGCCGTACTCGGCCGTCGGCTGGCGGCCGAATTCGCCGCCCCACACGACGAGCGTTTCCTCCAGCAGCCCGCGCTGCTTCAGGTCTTTCAATAATGCGGCAACCGGCTTGTCGGTCGCGCCGGCGTGCTTCTCGTGATTCGCCACCAGGTCGCCATGGGCGTCCCAGTTGTCGTCGTTATGGGCGCCGCCGGAGTACACCTGCACGAACCGCACGCCGCGCTCCACGAGCCGCCGCGCCAGCAAGCAGCGCGTGCCGAAGTCGCGCGTCTGATCCGCATCGAGGCCGTACAAATCCCGCGTCGCCTGCGTCTCCTGCGAAACGTCCACCGCCTCGGGGGCGTGCTGCTGCATCCGGTACGCCAGTTCGTACGTCGAAATCCGCGCCTGCAACTCCTGCTGATCCGGCCGCAAGGCCAGATGCCGCTCGTTGAGACTACCGAGTGTGTCGAGCATCTCCCGCTGCATCGGCCGGCTCATTCCCTGGTGGAGCGACAGGTCGTTGATCGGCGAACCCTCCGGCCGAATCACCGTCCCCGAGTACGTCGCCGGCATGTAGCCGCTCGCCCAGTTTTTGGCGCCGCTGATCGGCCCGCCCGTGCGGTCGAGCATCACCACGTAACCGGGCAGGTTCTCATTAACGCTCCCCAGCCCGTAGTTCACCCAGCTTCCCATCGACGGGCTGCCGCTCTGCAGCTTGCCGGAGTTCATCATCAGCATGGCCGAGCCATGGATCGGCGACTCGGCCTGCATCGAGTGGAGAAACGCAATGTCGTCGACGCAGGTGGCGAGATTCGGGAACAGGTCGCTGACCCACTTGCCGCACTGGCCGTACTGGCGGAACTTCCACCGCGGCTCGACGATGCGGCCCTCGTTCTTGTGGCCGCCGCGGCCAAAGGTCTTCACCTCGACGGTCTTGCCGTCCATGCCGACCATCATCGGCTTGTAGTCGAACGTGTCGATGTGACTCGGCCCGCCGTACATGAACAGAAAGATGACGCTCTTGGCCTTCGCTGGCAGTCGCGCCGGCCGCGGCGCCAGCGGATTGCCGCCGCCGGCGGTGAGCGCCAACCCGTCGCGCGCCAACAGCGACGCCAGCGCCGCCGCCCCAAACCCGCAGCCGGTTTCCCAGAGGAACTCTCGCCGCGTCCGCCCACAAAAGTTATGAGGATGTGCCACTTTTATTCCTCCGTCTCTTCTCTTTGCGACCTTTGCGTCCTTCTGTTAATTCTTTTCAACAGAAGGTCGCAAAGGCCGCAAAGAGGAAGAAAGGATCAATCCACGTATACGAACTCGTTGAGGTTCAGTACGGTCAAACACCAGTATCGCAGCGCATCGTCCGGCGATTGGCCGTGCTCTTCGACTAGCCGCTTCACCAATGTCATCCCCTCGCTTATCTCTTCGTCATAAGGCCCGCGGCCCAGGACGATTTCCAATGCCCGCGCGACTTGTTCCCGCGGACTGCCGCCCGCTTCCGATTTCACGCGTTCCGCTAAATGTGTTGCCTGCTCGTTGATGAAGTCGCTGTTCATCATGGTGAGCGCCTGCCCCGGCTGCGTCGTCACGAACCGCGCTTCGCAGCTCGCGTCAACGTCCGGGAAGTCATAGGCCGTCAGCAGCGGCGTCAGCAGCGACCGCTTCACAAAGATGTATACGCTGCGGCGGGCCTGCTCGTCTTTCGAAGACTCGCCCCACCCCTCGCCGGGCCGCGACTGCGTCGCCAGCACCTCGGCGGGCATCTCCGGATAAAAGCTCGGCCCGTACATCTTCGGATTGAATTGGCCGCTCGCCACAAGAATCGCGTCCCGGATTTCCTCGGCGCTCAGCCGCCGCATGTCGAACCGCCAGAACAGGTCGTTCGTCGGATCCTGGGCCAGCGCCCGCTCGTTGCCGGCGCTCGACATCTGGTACGCGCTCGACGTCATGATGAGCCGGTGGAGCGGCTTCAGCTTCCAGTCATGCTCGACCAGCCACAGCGCGAGCCAATCGAGCAGCTCCGGATGCGTCGGCACGTCGCCCAGCTCGCCGAAGTTGTTGGCGCTGCGAACAATGCCGCGGCCAAAATGGTGCTGCCACACGCGATTGACGATGACCCGCGCCGTGAGCATGTTCTCCGGCGAAGCGATCCACTCGGCCAGCACCCGGCGGCGCCCCGCCGAGCGCGCCCCGGACGGCGCCTCCGGGATCGTCGGCGTCTGGATGCCGAACAGTTCCGGGAAGTGGGGCTCGACCACCTCCCCCGGCACATGCGGATTGCCGCGCAGTGCAATGTGCGTCGGCCCCGGATGCGGGTTGCACTTGGCAAGCGCCAGCGCCGAGTCCGCCGGCGGCAACTGGCGAATCTCCTCGTAGGCGGCCTCCAGTCGCTTCAAGGTCGCCTGGTAAAGTTCCCATTCATTCTCATTGAGGAACTCTCGCAGCTTGTCGTCGATCAGTCGCTGCCGGTCGGGCGTTTCGGCCGTCCGCTGGTCTTCGGACGACATCCGATCGATGCCGACCTCTTCCATGGCGACCTTTTCGCGCTCGATCTCCATCGCCCGCTGCCGCAGCCGCCGCCGCCACTCGGCCCGGCCCGGTTCGGAAAGGTCCCATTGATTATTCGTCTCGGCGTCGCCGCGCTCCGCATATGGCGTCACGTCGGCGATGAATGCCACCATGCCGTAATAATCCTTCTGCGGGATCGGATCGATCTTGTGATCGTGGCACCGCGCACAGCCGATCGTCAGCGCCAGAAACGCCTGGCTGGTCGTCGCCACGATATCATCCTGTTCATCCGCGAAGGCCTGCACGGGGTCGGCCGCCTCGTCATCCCAGATGCCCAGCCGATAGTACCCCGTGGCGATAATCGAATCGTCGGTCACCTCGTCGAGCTCATCGCCGGCAAGCTGCTCGCGCACGAACTGGTCATAGGGCTTGTCTTCGTTGAACGAGCGAATGACGTAATCCCGATACTTCCAGGCGTTCGGCTTGGCGCCGTCGCGCTCGAAGGAATTCGTCTCGGCGTACCGGACCACGTCGAGCCAGTGCCGCGCCCAATGTTCGCCATAGTGCGGCGAGGTCAGCAGCCGATCGACCAGCCGCGGCCAGGCGTCGGGCGACTGGTCTGCAAGAAACTCGCTCAGCTCTTCTTCGCTCGGCGGCAAACCGGTGACGTTGTGGTACGCCCGCCGCGCAAGCGTCCGCCGATCGGCCTTGGCAGCAGGCAACAGCCCCGCCGCCTCGAGCTTCGCCAGGATGAATGCATCAATCGGATTGGCAACCCACTCTTTTTGCTTCACTTCGGGAGGCGCGTGCTGCTCCGGCGGCACGAACGCCCAGTGCTTCTGCCACTCGGCGCCTTGCTCGATCCACGCTCGCAGCGTCGCGATCTCCTCCGGCGTGAGCGGCTTCCCCTCCGGCGGCATCCGCAGCGACTCGTCTTCCGCCGCCACCCGAGCGAGCAGCTCACTCAGCTCGGAGTCGCCGGGAACAATCGCATTCAGCCCCGAATCAAGCTCCGCCAGCGCCGCCTCCCGCTCATGCAGCCGCAAGCCCCCTTCGCCCGCATCAGGCCCATGGCAGGCAAAGCACCGCCGCGCGAGCAGCGGTTTCACGTCCCGCGTGAAGTTCACCTCGACGGGCTCAGCCGCATGAGCGAAGCTCGCGCACGACAACAGCGCAGCCAGCAACGAGAGCCAGCGGGCCGAGGTCGATCGTGTTATGCACTGGAATGGCATGATTCGCAATCTTCAGCAGAACGTCTGCTTGATGATCCGAAGCCGCAACGCGGCGAAAGTTAATAGCCAGGGGCGTAAGCCCCTGGAATGGATTGTCGAGGAGATTCTTAAGCCCCAACGGGGCGGCCGTAACTTTACCATCGAACTACTGCCGCCCCGTTGGGGCTTACATTCCTCGCCGAGCATTCCTGCCAGAGCTTACGCCCCTGGCTATTAACTTTCGGCCCATTGGGCCTGACTCCCACAAATCGTTCTCCACGCAATCCCTCTCACTTAATCTGCGCCGCCGCGCCCGAAAGCGCCGCCCCGTTCCGCGTCCGATATTGCCCCGGCGTGATCCCCGTCTCGCGCTTGAACACCACGCTCATATACTCCGGATGCTCAAACCCCGCCAGCCGCGCAATCTTCTCCAGCGACAGCGTCGTCGATCGTAACAGCTCCTTGCACCGCTTGACTTGCACCGCACGAATCTCCGCCTGCGGCGAACGGTTCAGCAGCTTGCGGAAATTCCGTTCCAGCCAGCTCCGCGACACCGACAGGTGATCGACCAGGTCCTGCACCGTGGCGCCCTCGCAGGCCCGTTCGCGGATGAACCGCAGCGCCGACGCCACGACCGCGTCCGACACGGCGAACACGTCCGACGATTGCCGCACCGCGATTCCTTGCGGCGGAATCTCGACGTCGAGCACCGCCGGGTGATCCCCCTTCATCATACGATCAAGCCATTGCGCCGCCTCGTACCCGATCCGCTCCGGATGGGGAATGACGCTCGACAACGGCGGATTGCACAGATTGCACACCACCTCGTCATTATCGCAGCCGATGACGGCCACCTGCTCCGGCACGGCCAGATCGAGCTGGCCGCAGGCGTCCAAGACATGTTGACCGCGCAGGTCGTTGGTGGCAAACACGCCGACCGGTTGCCGTAGCGACTTGATCCACTCGAGCATGCGGGTCTGATCGCGCCTCCACACCTGCAACCCGGCCCGCGGCGACTCGTAAACGCTCGACTGGAACCGGTGGTGGCCGATCTCAGCGATAAACCCGTCGCGGCGTCGCTCGGACCAGTGCTCGCCCAGAAAGCCGCAGCAGGCGAAATTCTCAAACCCCCGCTCCAGCAGGTGCTCAGCCGCCATCCGGCCGATGGCCGTGTGGGCGGAGCCGATCCGCAGAATGCCCAGGTGGGGCTTCAGATCGCCCAGATCGATGGCCGTCAGCCGTTTCCGCCGCAGCAGCCGCACGGAATCGGCCGTGGCCTGCCGGGTAATGATGCCGTCGCCGTTCCAACGTCGTAAAAACCCCGGTAAATCGGTGGAAAGCTCGTGCTGCTCCAGGTAGATCGACCACGGCCGGCTCGCCCGCAAGTAGTGCGAGATGCCGTCCAAAATCCGCCGGCCGTAGACCAGCGAGGTCTCGATATCCAGCGCGACTCGCGGTCGTTCCGCCATCGCCGGCGCTCCTGGAGGGGTAACTGTTTCTCAATCGAGATCGATACAGGACTTATGAATCTCAATCCGCGGCGATAGAACTCTTGCTAGGAGTTGCCTCGAAAAGTCAGAGGAGGCGCCGTCGCGTGGTTGCGCTGTCGCAAATCGCCCCGAAATACTTCGCGGGACGGCCTTATTGTAGCGCGCCGGCGAGGTCAAACCAAGACAAGGCGCGTCGAAATATATCTCAATGACTATGCGCAAAAATTCTCAAGCAGATTGACGTCTCATCTCATTGGCGGCAACTGAAGCAGCAATGAAAATGGACTCACCGATTAGCGCATGCGGTGCGCCCTGCCGCGCAAGCGGCATGCGGCAGCAGTGCGACGGAACCTGTTCTTTTGTCTTTTATTTAGCCCCGCCGCTCGCGGCGGGCAGCGGGGCAAGCCCCGCGGCTAAAGGGGTCTTCTCGGCACGTGCAATTAAATGCGCGTTAAGCGCTTCACTTCCGTGATAGAGGCCATGAGTCACATCACTCGTCGCGATGCGGTTAAGTCGCTCGCCGCCGGCGCCATCGCCGTCGCGGCTGCAGCGCCCGCTCGCGCGCGGGCGGAAAAGAGTGATTTGCAGGCCGCCGCC
>DASVCM010000641.1:0-4922 GCA_036381635.1 Lacipirellula sp. | reverse complement strand
GACGGCATTTGCTTCGACAAGTGCGCCGATTGGCTCCGCGAGCATCATCCCGACCGGCCGGTCCATTACGAGCGAGCCCGCGAGAAGAACAACCGCAACACCGACATCGTGAGCTGGATGTACGCCCGGCCGTGGGAGATTGCCGACTACGTGAAGGAGCCGAAAGAGCGGCCGTTCATCATCTGCGAATATTCGCACGCGATGGGCAACAGCAACGGCAACCTGAAGGAATATTGGGAGATCTTCTACGGCGACAACCAGGCGCAGGGCGGGTTTATCTGGGACTGGCGCGATCAGGGCTTGCAGGCCGTCGTGCCGGACGAATATCGCGGCGAGCGGGTGTCGGACGTCTATCGCGGCAAGCCCTGCTACGTGGGGGGCGATTGGTATCCGGACGACCGGTATCTGACGGATCACACGCCGGTGAACGACGGGCTGCTCAGCGCGGACGGCTATCCGCATCCGGGGCTGATCGCGCTGAAGAAGGTGCAGCAAGACGTGCTGGTCGAGGCGGTTGACCTTTCGCAACTGCGCTTTCGCCTGACGAATCGGTTTTACTTCCGGTCGCTGAAGGACTACTGCGGCGCCACGTGGCGGCTGCTGGAAGAGGGGAGGCCGATTGCGACCGGCGCTGTTGTTCTGGAGGGTGCCAACGACGACAGCCTTGACCTCGGGCCGCAGGAGTCGCGCGAGTTTGCGGTTTCGCTCGACGGCGTTCCGCGGAAGGCGGGACGGGAATACGTGCTGGACTTTCGGTTCAAGCTGCTTGAGGCGACGCCATGGGGTCCGGCGGGGCATGAGCTTGCTTGGGAGCAGTTCGAACTGCCGACGAAAGCGGGCGCCGATGCGCCGCGGGCGGAGGGAGCGCTGCCGCTGGTCGTGGAAGAGCAGGATGGGCAGATCGTGATCCGCGGGCGGGAGTTTGTCGCCCAATTCGATAAAGAGCGAGGCGCCCTCTCGGGCTACGCCTGGCGGGGGATGGAGCTGCTGGCGGCGCCGGTGGAGCCTGACTTCTGGCGGGCGCCGGTCGATAACGACCGCGGGGCGAAGTTTCCCGAGAAGCTCGGCGTGTGGCGCAACGCCGGCCAGGAGCTGGAGATCGACAGCGTGGATGTGGATGTCGAAGACGCCGACGGCGTGCGAATCGCGGACATTCGCTTCCAAGGGCGGCTCAAGAGCGTCGGCGACGCCGGTTACGATGTGCGCTATGTCGTTCACGGCTCGGGCGCGGTTGAGGTGACAGTTGACTACGCGCCGAACGATCCTGACGCTGCGCCGGTGTTGCCGCGGTTCGGCACGTTATGGACGCTCGACGGTTCGCTCGATCGCATCGCCTGGTACGGCCGCGGAGCGCAGCCGACGTATAGCGACCGCAAGCAGGCGCCGCTTGGCGTGTTCACAGGCAGCGTCGCCGACCAGTTTGTGAGTTACTTTCGGCCGCAGGAGAACGGCAACAAGGTTGACGTGCGCTGGGTCGCCGTAACGAACGCCAGCGGCATCGGGCTGTTAGCGACCGGCAGCCCCACGCTCAGTGTCGGCGCGTCGCCGTTCGATAAGGCGCAAATGGAGCAGGCGCTGTACGAGTTCCAGTTAAAGCCGACCAGTCGTACCTACCTCAACCTCGATCTGCTGCAGATGGGAGTCGGCGGCAATGATAGTTGGGGGAGCACTCCCATGCGGCCGTACATGCCCGAGAATCGCGAGTACAGCTACTCGTTCACGATTCAGGGGATCGACCAGCCGCCGCTGCCATAGCGCTGCCGCTACGTACTCTCTCGCCCGGAGTGAAGCGAAGGGATCTCGCCTGGCGCTAACTTCGCTCGGCTCAGAATGACGTGGATCGGCGGCAGGGCGATTTTCAGGAATTTTTGCGGTTTTGCCGCAAAATCCGCACCGCTTCGGGTGAGAAATACTAGCGGTCCAAGCGTATCCGACGGGAGCGAATTGCTCCCGAAGCCGGCGGTTTGGGGCGGCCCTGCCGGTGTTTCATGGCGTTGTGCCGGTCGGAGCTGGTGGATCGCGAAGGAAACGTCGTGCGCTGGCCCGCCCTTATCTGCGCGCGGTCAACCTTGTTTCGTAACTTTTCACCTTTTGGAGTAACAGCCTAATGAGTTCCAAGATCGTTTTGCCAGCGGCCATAGTCGCCGCGCTTTTGATGACGCCAGTTAGCGGCGAGGCGGCGACCGTTGCGATGTCGGGGAGCGATGCGTTCGGCGCCAGCTCGTTCAACGCGGGCACGAATTGGACGGGCGGAGGGGCGCCAAGCGCCGGCAACGACTATGTGACGAACGACTTCCGGATGCGGACTCCCGCGGATGGAAACAGCTACACGTTTGGCGGCGACTCGCTAACCGTCAACAACACCAACGGCCTGAACGGCGGCTTGATGTACAAGGGAGCCGGCAATACCGGAGTGCTGACGATCAACAACTTGATTCTCGACGGCGGCCGGATTCATCACCAGAACGGGGTCGGCGATCTGTTTCAGCTCGCCGGCGCCATCAACGTGGTTTCGGATTCGTCGATCCACGCCAAGCAGGGCAACATCGAAATCAGTGCGCCGATCAGCGGCGCCGGCAATCTCTTGATTCCGGCTACCGACGCTCCGGCCGAGAATAATCGCTACGTGACGTTGCTGGGCGACAACTCGTACACGGGCAGCATCGACGTGGCGGGGCGCTTCCGCCTGGGAGACGCCGGCTCGCTGGTGTTCGACATCGGCGCGGCCGGCGTGAACAACAGTATTGCCGGGACGGGGACGGCGGAGTTCAACGGCGCCTTCAATTTCGCCCTGTCCGGCGCGAGCACCACGATCGGCGATAGCTGGAACATCGCGAGCGTGGCCAATCAGACGTTTGGCGACACGTTCACGGTGACCGGCTTTAACTCGGTTCAGGGGGGCGCCGCCTGGTCCGACGGCACGTATCTGTTCGACGAGGCGACGGGCGTGCTCTCGGTAATCCCCGAGCCGACTTCGGGGCTGATGGCCGTTGGCGGGATCGTTTTCGCTTTCGGCGCGAGCCGCGTCAGGCGCGGTTAAAGCATACGCCACGCCGTGCGGTCTGACATGGTCGAGACCGCACGGCGAGCGTGGGCACCAGATTGAGTGGAGGAGCGATTAGTCAAGTCGACGGCGGCCAGTGAATGGTTGCCGACGCGCGCTGAAGGAGTGTCTGGCCATGAGGCGACGAGGATTTACGCTGGTCGAACTGCTGGTGGTGATTGCCATCATCGGCGTGCTGGTGGCGCTGCTCTTGCCGGCGGTGCAGGCGGCTCGCGAGGCGGCGCGGCGGACCGAATGCGTCAACAAGCTTCGCCAGCTCGCGCTGGCCTGCCACAACCATCACGACTCGAAAGGGCATCTGCCGTCGGCGGGCGATGAGGTGGACGAGGGATCGGCCCATCATGCCAGCGGCCTGAGTTGGCTGGGGCAGATCCTGCCGTACCAGGAGCAAACGGCGCTGCACAATCTCATCGACATGAGCGTGCCGTGGTACCACGTGCGCAACGATCCTGCCGAAGCAACGCCGGTGGATCTGTTCATCTGCCCCACGACCGGAGCGGAGTTGAGCGTGTATGTCGGGGCGCCGGGCAACGATACCGAATATCACGAGACGACACGGTTACGGGCCCATTACGTGGGCATCATGGGCGCCAAGTCGGCCGGCGATCCGGCGACCGCCGACTATCCCGACTCCGGCTACACGATGCTGCTGCGCGACACCGGCGCCACCGGCGGTCTGGCCGACAACGGCGCGATCATCTTCAACGGCCGGCTGCAGTTCAAGCATTTCACGGACGGCACGAGTAACACGCTGCTGGCCGGCGAGTGCTCGTGGGACGCCGGGCCGACGCGGTCGTGGATTGTCGGCACGCTCGACAGAAACACCGGCCCGGGCAAGGCCGGCTGGCTGTACAACTCGAAGAACGTTCGCTGGCCGATGCACACCGCGTATCGCGAGCAGCCGGGCGAAACGTACAGCGGGTACTCGAACAACGACGTGAGCCTGGGGAGCCGGCACCCCGGCGGCGCCCATCTGGCCATGGCCGACGGCGCGGCGACGTTTCAGACCGAGGACGTCTCGATCGACGTCCTGCGGGCGATGGCCACTCGCGGCAACGGCGACGGCGACAATCCGGAGTCGAGCGTCTCGGCGGGCGGCGGGGGCTCGGGGCGGTGAGCTGCGGCTCGAACGCATGAAGCTTCATCTGGGAAACGACAATGAACCTAGCGATTAGTTTCCGAAGATCGTTGGGCCTCGCCCTTCCATTGATCGCGGCGCTTGCCGGTTGCGGGTCGGGCGGTGTGGATTTGGCGAGCGTCGAGGGGCAGGTGCTGCTCGACGGCCGGCCGCTGGCCGGCGGCGTGGTCACGACGCTTCCGGCGCAAGGTCGCGGCGCGCGGGGGGAGCTCGACGAGCAGGGCCGGTTCACGCTCTCATCCGGCAGCCTGGGGCCCGGCGCCGCAATTGGCGTGCATCGCGTGGCGGTGATTGCCGTTGCTGATACGGGGCAACTCAGTCCCGAGGCGCCCAAGAAGTTGCTCACGCCCGAGAAGTACGCGAACCCGGAAACTTCGGGACTGACGATCGACGTGCAACCAGGGGCCAATTCGGCGGTTCTAAAACTTGATTCCAACTAGCGCGCGTGCGAGCAGTTGAGGCACGGCATGTCATTGAGGGGGATTCAGCGGATGGACATTCGACGAACGATAACGGCCGGCCTGGCGGCAGTGGCAGTGTTGGCATTCTCAGCACCAGTGATGGCGCAGTTTGTCGCCGACAAGAGCGATCCGCTCGGTAGCAGCAGCTTCAGCTCGACGGCGCCGAACGACGCCGGCTACGTCTCGATGTGGACCGACGACGGCGGCCTGACGCATGAATTCCCCGACCAAACTCCCGGCGGCGTGTACACAACGAACG
>DASVCM010000640.1:0-11254 GCA_036381635.1 Lacipirellula sp. | reverse complement strand
GCGATATTGTTATTCTAAACGCCGCTGCGGGAGTCATGGCCTTCGATGCCAACCAGACTCCGCGCGACGCCGCCGCGCAGGCGATTCAGGCGATCGACTCGGGAAAAGCACAGGAACTTCTGCACCGGCTGGTCCAGCTTTCCCACGCCGCTTGATCTGCAACCAGTGGCCATAGCATTTGCCCCTGTCACCCCGAGGTCTGCCGAGGGGTCCGGCCGGATTCCTCGGAGGACCTCGGAATGACATAGCCAGCCATGGCAATTGGCGTTCCTACTCTCCCGTTCATTCGGTGGAGCAACCGGCTCGCGGCTGATAAACTTCAGCACGCTGTATACCGCACTGCCCTCACACCGCATTGGCTCGCGTGCTCGAATCACCCGTCAATCGCGACATCACCGGCCGCATGGTCTTCCTGGGGACGGGAACCAGCGTCGGCGTGCCGGCCATCGGCTGCGGCTGCGAGGTGTGCATCAGCGACAACCCGCGCAACAAGCGAACGCGCTGCGGCGTGATTCTGGGCCTGCCGGGCGGCAATCTGCTGATCGACACGCCGCCCGACCTGCGGCAGCAACTCTTGCGCGAGCGGATCGGCATCGTTCACGCGGTGCTCTACACCCATGAACACGCCGACCACATCTTCGGGCTGGATGACTTGCGGCTGATGCAGTTCTACCTTGGCGGCCCAGTGCCGCTGTACTGTGAGCCAGCCGTCGAGCAGCGGATTCGCAAATCGTTCGACTACGCCTTCGAGTCGGCCGAAGGGAAGCACACCGGCGCCATCCCGCAACTACTGATGCGTCCGATTGGCCTGGAGCCCTTCGAGGTCCTGGGGACTAGGGTAATTCCTGTGCGATTGCACCATGGAGCGACGGTGCCCGTACTGGGCTTTCGCATCGGCAATGTCGCGTACTGCACGGACGTGAACGCGATCCCCTCGGCGAGTATGGACCGCCTTCGCGGGCTGGACGTGCTGGTGCTCGATTGTCTTCGACAGGAGCCACACGCCACGCACTTCGGCCTGGCCGATTCCCTAGCGGTAGTCGCCGAGCTAAAGCCGCGGCGAACATTGCTGACGCATATGTCGCACAAGCTCGAGCACGAGTCGACCAACGCCCTGCTGCCGCCAGGAGTGGAGCTCGCTTACGACGGACTGGAAGTGCCGTTGACGTAGGCGCCGTGGGATGCGGCCTCCGGGTTTTGCCCGCGTAGCGTACCGACGGTCGATGCACCTCATGCATTCACGCCCGAAGGGCGTCAGGCTGTAACGGCGGGCGACAGCCCGCCGTAAACGGCGAGCCGAGAGCAATTAAGGCCCGGAGGGCCGTAGGCGCCTACGGCCCTCCGGGCCTTGACGAAGAACATCTGATGCCTTCCCCCTCGGCGGGCTGTCGCCCGCCGCTACACGCCTAGGCCCCTTACGGGGCATGGAGGACGAATGATCTACAGAGTTCGCGATTGAAACTACAGCGCGAGAAAAAGAGGCAGCAAGGCCCCTGCCTTGCTGCCTCTCGCTCATAACTCTGTCCGCTTGTAGTCGTCTCGCTTCGCGAGATGATTGCTTCTCGCGGAGCGAGAATCCTAAGTTTACCGCTGGGCCAAGCGGCTGTCGCCGAGCAGCTCCAGGTAATCCAGCGCGATCGCCACGACCTCGTCATTGTATGGGTTCTTCGGGAACACGGGCTTGTCGTTCGTCTGCATATCGTCGAACAACTCCTCCTGCTCCTTCTCCGTGTCGAGCTCCTTCCGCTCGGCCAGGAACTTCTCCTTGTTGAGCGTGATCGGCTCTTCCTTTCGCTCCAGATATCGCTCGATCCGCTCCTGCTCCTTAGCGAAGTGCTCGCTCTTGGCAACCCGCTCGGCCGAGCGCTTCCGGAGTTCTTCAAGGATCGACGGCCGCGCGAAGCTGTAGTTCTCGTGCGGACGCGGCAACACGCTATCGAACTTCAACGCGTAGTCGAGGTCCGACTCGCCGACTTCCCAGTAGCTGGTCTGCGACGGCAGCTCGATGTCGGAGACGACGCCCCGGTTCTGGGTGCTGTCGCCGCCGGGGCGGTAGAACTGCTGAATCGTCATTTTCAGGGCGCCGTAGTTCGGCGGGTTGAGCTGCGACACGATCCGGCCGAGTTCCTCCAGTTCCTGCACGGTGCCTTTGCCGTGGGTCGACTTGTCACCCACGACGATGCCGCGGCCGTAATCCTGGATGGCGCCAGCGAAGATCTCGCTCGCGCTGGCGCTGAACTTATTGATCACCACCACCAGCGGGCCCTCCCAGACGGCGCCGGGTTTTTCGTCGTTATGGGGGATCACCCGGCCGTCCGGACCCTTCACCTGGACCACCGGGCCCTGGTCGATGAACAGGCCGGTCATCTCCACCGACTCCGGCAGCGAACCGCCGCCATTGAGCCGCAGGTCCATGACCACCAGATCGACTTTCTGCTGCTTCAGCTCTTCAAGCAACCGCCGCACGTCGCGGACGGCACTCTTGTAATCCTCGCGGCCGTTGCGGCGGCCTTCCATGTCCATGTAGAAGCTGGGCAGGTTGATGACGCCGATACGGAACACCGTGCCGTCAGCCTTCTTCTGCTCAATGACGTTCGCGGTAGTCTCCTCCAGATTTTCCGCCGGTTCGCCGGCCAGCGTGGCCGCTTCTTCGCCAACAACCTCGCCATGCGGGCCGCGCTGCAGCACGGCGCTGCGGGCTTCGCTGTCCTTCAGCTCGATGCGCGCGCGGGTGATGTCGTATTCCTTCAGGCCGCCCTTGGTCTTGACCTCTAGGCGGACGACCGTGCCCGGCTTGCCGCGAATCTTCATCACGACGTCGTTGAGCTTCATATCGGTGATGTCGAGCATCTCGCCGTCGGCGCCCTGGGCGACGCCGGTAATGACGTCGTCGACCGCGAGGCGGCCGTCCTTGTCGGCGGCGCCGCCGGGGACGATGTGGCGGACGATGGTTTCGCCGTATTTGGATTCCAGCGACGCGCCGATGCCGTCGAGCTCAAGCCGCATCTGGATGATGAAGTTCTCCAGACTCTCGGGCGACATATAGCTGCTGTGCGGGTCGAAGCTCATCGTGATCGCGCTGAGGTACATCTCCAGCAGCTCATCGTTGCTGGTCTGCTCCCAACGCTGGGCGATGCTGCGATAGCGCTTGTGGAGTCGCTCGATCGCCTCCTCCACGGTCGTCTCCTCATCGGTGGTCTGAACGAGCAGATCGTACTTCACCCGCTTCCGCCAGCGCTCATCGGCCTCTTCGCGGTTCTTCGCCCACTGGAGCTTCTCGGGGTCGCGCTCCATGTACTCGTCGACGGTAAAGTCGTGCTTCTGGTCGACCAGGCGTTGGGCTACCTCGGTCCGCTCGGCAACTCGCTCGAGGAACACGTCAAAAACCTTCCGCGAGAGCGAAAGATCGCCTTCTTGGACGTAGTCGTCGATGCTGGTGCGGTGGGCGTTGAACTGATCGACGTCGCTCTGAAGAAAATAAAGCTTCATCGGATCGAGCGACTTCAGGAACATGTCCAGCGCCCGCTGCGAGATTTCGTCGTTCAACCGGAGCTGAGCCATGTGCTTCCGGTTCATCAGCGACGAGACGAAGATCGCGATGTTCTTCTGCTTGATGGCTTCCCGCGGGTCGGGCTCGGTCGGCCGAGCCATCACCAGCGGCGCCAGCGCGGTCGCCGACAGGGCGATCAGCACCGCGAGCCCTGCGGAGATTCGGCGACGGAAGCGGCTGGCGGCCTCGGCGGACGGTCGAAACATGGGGATGCCTCTGGAGAGTCGAGAGTAGTACAGGTGGGGGGCGCCGGAAGCGAACCGGCAATAACTGTCAGAAGAAATCCGGCGGCCAGCTCGACGACCCATCGTCGCGACAGCAGCCCTGGGAACGCCCGTTCACGAACGAAAAAGGCGGCTCATCGCGAATGACGGCCGCCCTTATGGTGCATGAAGTTACGTTGACCTCACTGGCATAGTAACGGCGTCCCCCAGCGGCGGCAAGGTCGATGCAACCCGCGAGGTTTCATGCCATTCTACGGGCCGTATGGGCGCCGTGTTCAGAACAAATCGGCCGCCCTGAACTTGCGTGCCAGACCATGATGATCAGGTGGTCAGTCCCTCAACGGCGGCCACCAATTGTTGGTCCCAGCGAGGGAAGACTGACCTCAAGTCCAGATGAACCACCCCGTTGTCGGACTTCGCGACTATGGGTCGCTCGCAGCGCAGCAAATGGCCGAGCATCGCCGAATCGGAACCCTTGGGTCGGATGTCGATGCCCCACGTCGGCGAGCTCAGGCGCAGGTCGCCCGCGGCAAGCCACGGGCGTTCGGTCTCCACCGGTTCCGCAGCAGCGACATGTCCCGTCGCCGCAAGCAAACTTGAAAGCCGCTCGGCCCGTTGTTGCAGGTTGGCCAGCGGCGCCGAGAGAAGCTGCCACACGGGAATGGTGAATGCGGCTTCGACATTTTCTGCATCGCGATAGATGGACAGCGTGGCGTGAAGCGCCGCCGCCGTCGCAGCGCTGATGGATGAAATCGACGCCAGGAAATGACGGGCCGCGGTTTCGACCAGCGAGCGCCGGCCGATAATGAGGCCGCACGATGGCCCGCCGAGAAGGCCAGCGGCCTCTGCGACGACAATGTCTGCTCCGCCCTCGATTCGTTGCCGCAGCGTTTCGACCGGCTGCATTCCATAGTCTGCCGGGTTTAGCAGGCCCGCGACAGGATGCACGTCGATCAACGGTAAGTTGCGACGCCCGACCGCGGCGGCGACCTCGTGCGTGGGGGCGGTCGTCTCTGCGGTCGCCGCTCTAACCACGGCGGCGAGTTCCCTGCCGCCGAATTCGGACGAGAGGCGCGAAAGATCCCCGTCGCTTGTGTGCAAGATGACGCCATGACGGGCGGCTAATTTTCGCCAATGAGCCGGGACTCCAGTTTCCGCGCCGAGGAGAAGCACTTCGCGGTTGGCCGCCAGAGAGCCAAGCACGATATGCAGCGCCGCCTCAAAGCTGTTCACCGCCGACGCAGCCTCAGCGCCCGTCAGATGGCAGAGCTCCGCTTCCGCCGATTGCTGAAGACGCCGGCCTTGGTCATGGTATTCGCCGGCCACCTGCACCATGGCGTGCAGCGCGGCGTCGGCAAGCGGCGGCCGCAACTCGGCGTCGCCGACCACAACGCCCGTGGCGTTGATAACCGGCCCGCCCGCCGGCGGTTCTCCCAGCAGCCGCCGCGCAAGTCGCTCGGCAAGCTGCGCGACCGAAGGCACCTCAACCTTGCCGGTACGCTCGGCAAGCGACCACCGCAGTTCTTCCAGGAACCCGGTCGCGCGCTGGGCGATCGTCGAACGATTGATTCGCGCGACCACGCCCTTCACGCGGGGGTGCTCCAGCAACTCGCTGATCGACGGCAGCTGCGGCAAATGAGGGTCGAACTTCATCTCGCTACTGGGCACGCGGGCGTGACTGGGTGAACCGTCATTATGCACAGCGGCGCGACGGGCAGCTATTGGGCGACGAGCGAAGCAGTGATTGTCCCCGTCACCCCGAGGTCCGCCGAGGGGTCCGGCCGGATTCCTCGGAAGACCTCGGAATGACATGGACTAGCGCAGCAATCGGTATCGCTACACGAGTAATTCGAAACCGCCTAGGGCGTTACTCGCCGGCGCTGGAAAGGCCGACATCAGCAGGCGAGGGGAAGGGGTCGGCTTCCGCGGCCTTGAGCGCTCGCTTTTCCTCGCGCGACGCCGCCAGAGTTCCAAGGGCGCTTGGCGCAAAGGCCTGGCAGCCGGGCGACGCTAAGAAGAGGACCGCTAATGGAAGAACCGCAGAGAACCTTAATGGCGACCACAGGCGAAGCAGCTTGACAAAGAAGAGTTGCATGGCCTGCTTGTATTGTTGAAACGATGTTGAGCGGCTAATGAGGAAGGCGCCCGTCTATTCAACGCGCGGCTGCGACATCCATTCGCCGACAGTCGCCGGGCCCTCGTTCTTTGGTTCTTCGCCGCCGAACATGCGATCCCACACCGACGGGGCCTCGCCCGCCGACGCCATGCGCGCCGAGGGAGCGTCCTTCTTCGAGCCGCCGAGGGTAAACAGCTCCTTGGTTCCTTCCCAGGCTTTGCGGGCCCCGTCGCCGACCTTACGGGCGCTGGTCTTGATCGGCGCGAGCGGATCGGCGGGCATCTTCGGGAACGAGAGCTTGGGCATCGTGATCGACGGCTTTTTCAACCAGCCCCACGGGCTAGAGGCGGGTTCTTCGGTGGGCGTAATGTCGCTCGGCGCGGGCGTAGTCGCGCCGGCTTGTCCCCACGCGGACTCCTGGCCAGCGACGGCGGCTGCTGTGAACACGGCACTAAGTACGAGAAGTCGTGCGACCTGCATGCCCTTTGTCCTCGAAACGCGCAAACTCCTGATTCATCCGAAACGAGTACCACACGCGGACATAGTGCAGCGGCCGCGCGGCGGCGAAGTGTTCCAAATCCCCGCAAACCCATCAAGGGCGATTGGCGCCGCCGGTGGGACGCCAATTGTGGCCCCCTTACTGATGGCCTACGATGGCTCGGTATATAGCCCGGCCATCCTGGCCGGGCGAAATTAGACTACGTTGCAATAAATCAGGCTCAAATCAGGTTCGAACAACCTGCGCGCCCGGCCAGGATGGCCGGGCTATATAGCATGAACACACTTGGGTTTATCGGCGCCGGCCGCATGGCCACTGCACTTGCGAAGGGCTGCATCAACGCCGGCCTCGTGCCTGCCAGCGCCGTGCTAGCAAGCGACCCCGTCGATGCCGCGCGCAAGAAGTTCGCGGCCGATTTGCCGGGCGTGGAGCTAGCATCCGATAACGCCGCCGTGCTCGCCGGCGCCGAGGTTGTTGTGCTCGCCGTTAAGCCGCAGATGATGCAGGACGTACTGGCAGAGATCAAACCGCAGGTCGAGCCCCGGCATCTGCTCGTTTCGATCGCCGCCGGCGTCACGCTCGCTCGTCTCGCCGAAGGTCTGCCGCCGAAAACTCGGCTCATCCGTGTGATGCCGAACACCCCTTGCCTCATCGGCCTGGGCGCGAGTTGCTTCAGTCGCGGAGCGAGCGCTACAAACGACGATGCCGCCATTGTCGAGCGGCTTCTCGCCAGCGTCGGCAAGGCATACGAGGTCGACGAATCGCAACTCGACGCGGTCACGGGGTTGAGCGGCTCCGGGCCCGCGTTCATTTACACGGCGATCGAAGCGCTGGCCGCCGGCGGCGCAGCGATGGGAATGCCCGAGAAGCTCGCGCTGGAGCTCGCCGCGCAAACGGCTGCCGGCGCGGCGGCCATGGTGCAGCAAACCGGACTGTCGCCCGCCGAGCTTCGCGATCAGGTGACCAGTCCCGGCGGCACGACGCTTGCCGGCCTGGAGGCGCTCGCCGAGCGGGACGGGGCGGGCGCCTTTCGCGCCGCCGTCGAGGCGGCCGCACGACGATCCATCGAGTTAGGTCAAGCGTAAGGGTTCAGCGATGTCCATTTTTTGCCTCGTCGACGACAAGCACGTTCCCCTGTATCGCGTGATGTGGATCGCCGCGACGCCCCATTTCTGCGGCGACGAAGAGTGCCAGCGCGAGGGTTACTACGAGATTCGCCTCGAACAAGACGAATCTGTTTGGGCCAAAGCGGAAGAACGCGATAAAATGCTGGAGCAGATCGAGGCGTGGCAAGGAGATCCCGGACCGGAAGATCCAGAAGACGAAGAGCCGTGGTAATGGCCGCCGAATGTCGCGTACGGAAACGCGCCCGCGCCTGAAGGGAAGGCGATGCAATTTGAATTGAAGGAGGCGCATCTTGGCCCGCAACAATGCTAAGGGAAGCGGCGACGAGCTGCTCTGGCTCGAGACATTCTTCATCGTGTTTCCGAGAAAACGTCGGCCGACGCTGACGCAAGTCGAGCGGGCGCTCGCCGAAGCTGGTCCTCGGCTGCGGCTGGAAAACCTCGCGGCCGATGACGACGGCCTGTTCGCATCGGTGCTCGTCGAGTCTCCGGAAGATCGCGCGGCCGTGGAGATCAGCTACGAGGCAAGCGAGTCGGTTATCGAGCAAAACCTCGAATGGGCGAAGCAGCTTCAGGCGCAGCTTTCGCCAAAGCAACTTCAGCAACTGGTCGCCGCCGACGCACGGCTCGACGTTGCGCACTTCGAACGCGTTCGCAAAGGGGAAGGCCGCGGCGGCGATTCTGAGGCCTCAGCCTTCCCGCCGGACGACTTCGGCGACGCCGACGACCTTGACTTAGAAGCGGCCATGGAATCGTTCGATCCTACTTGCCTGCTCACGGTCGTCGAGGCTCTGTCGTCGCTCACCAAGGGGCTGACCTTCGACCCCGCCTCTGGCGAAGTCGTCTGAGCACAATCCACGAGCTAATCGCTATAGTAGCCGCGAGCTAACAGCTCGCCGGAGCCGTGGCAAACGCATCGCCATTGCTGTAGTCTATCGTGGCGCTCCGGCGGGCTGCTAGCCCGCGGCTAGACACGCTACGCGTTAGAGGAAGTCATCGCAGACACATGCTCGCCAAAGACCTTAAGCCCGGAGGCATCGTTCAGTACCACGACGCCCCGGTGATGATCGAATCGGTGACGGTCCAGTCCCCCTCGGCCCGCGGCGGCGCGACGCTTTACAAGTTCCGCGCCCGCAACCTGATGAACAAGCAAAAGGTGGACCTGGTCTTCAAGGGGACCGACAACCTAACAGAAGCCGATTTCGAGAAACGAGCGGTGACGCTGATGTACGCCGACGTCGAGCACGTCCACTTGCTCGACCAGCAGGACTTCAACCAGTACTCGCTGCCGCTGGCCGACGTGGCCGACGAGATGCAGTACATCACCGAAAGCCTCGAAGGGATGCTCGCGCTGATCTACAACGACCAGTGCGTCGGCCTGCAACTGCCGGCGGCGGTAACGCTGGAGATCGTCGAGTGCGATCCTGGCGTGAAAGGCAACTCAGCCACGTCGCGCACCAAGCCTGCGAAGCTGCAGACGGGGTTCGTGATTCAGGTCCCGGAGTACCTCAAGCAGGGCGAGACAGTGAAAGTCGATACCCGCACCGGGGCATTTCTCAGTCGCGCATAATCACCGCTAACAACCCCGTCATTCTGAGCGGAGCGAAGAATCTAGCGTCACGTTAGATCCATCGCGCCGTTCAGGATGACCGTAGTGCGGCAGTCTCGCGACTACTTCTTACCTTTGCCGGCCTTTGCGGGCTTGGCCTTGGCCTTCTTCTTGCCGCCCGGCTTCTTCGCGGCCGGCTTGGCCTTCTTGCCGCTGAAGATGCTGTCCCAGCCTTCGGAAAACTTCTGCGTCGATCCTACGCGAACGATGCTCATTTGTTGGTGAGTAAGTGAGTGGTGAGTAAGTGAGTAAGACTTAGAGCATATGGACAAAACCCTGACACGTGTATTCGATGACAGATGACGGCGGCGGCAAGATGGAGAAAGGCCTGATGAACGTCGGCTCGTTTATCCCAGCGGGTGCGAAGCCTGCGGAACTGATGCAGCCAGGCGAAGGTTCGTTCCACCGGCCACCGCGCCTTGCCCAGTCCGCGACACGAGTCGCCGCGACGGGCGATGAGCGGATGAATTCCCAGCCACTGAAGCAGCGCGCGGAAGTCCTGGGCGTCGTACGCCTTGTCGGCCACGAGCGAGTCGGGACGACGGCGCGGTCGACCTCGCTTGCCCTTCACCGGCGGCACGTCGACGACTGTCGGCAGCGCGGCTTTGAGGTCATGCGTATTGGCGGCCGAGACGGTAATGGCCAAGGGCACGCCCCCGGCGTCGGTCAGCAAGTGATGCTTACTGCCCGAGCGGCCCCGGTCCGTCGGGTTGGGCCCGCATTTTCGCCGCCTAGCGGGGCTTTCACCAAGCTGCTGTCCAAGAGCGAGCGAGACCAATCGATCTGGTCGGCTCCGTTGAGCTGCGCCAGCAGGTATGCATGGACTTTGCGCCACACGCCTTGCTCGTTCCACTCGACCAGCCGGCGTGAAGCCGTCTTCCCCGAGCAGCCCAGTTCCTGCGGCGCGTCTTCCCAAGAAACGCCGGTCTTCAGCACGAACAGAATCACCGTGAGCGCCGTCCGGTTGTCGACCGTCGGTCGGCCGCCCAACGGCGACGGCGCATTCACAGGGAATAAGTGCTCGATCGATTCCCACAATTCATCCGATAGCAACTTGCCCGCCATGGCGATTTCTCCTGCAACCAACCATCGGCCAACTCAAAGTCAGCATCTTGGTTCAGCAGCTAGAAATCACCAATAGCGGTTTTGTCCGTAGGCTCTTAAGTGTGAATGGCACTTCGCCCCCGGTCAGTGACCGGCGGTCCAGTGCCCTTAACTATGCTGCAACTTCTTATACCGGAACCGATGCGGCGCGTCAGCCTCTACGCCCAGTCGTTCGCGGCGCTGCGTTTCATAGGTCTCGAAGTTCCCTTCGCACCAGTGAACGTAGCCGTCCCCCTCGAACGCTAGAATGTGCGTCGCCAGCCGGTCGAGGAACCAGCGGTCGTGGCTTACCACCACCGCGCAGCCGACGAAGTTGGCCACCGCTTCTTCCAATGCCCGTAGCGTATCGACGTCGAGGTCGTTGGTCGGCTCGTCCAAGAGCAGCACATTTGAGCCGCGACGCAGCAGCTTGGCCAGGTGAACGCGGTTCCGCTCGCCGCCGGAGAGGACGCCGACCTTTTTCTGCTGGTCCGTGCCGTTGAAGTTGAACCGCGAGACGTACGCCCGCGAGTTCAGCTTACGGCCGCCCATTTCGAGCTGGTCGTACCCGCCCGAGATCTCCTCCCACACGGTCTTGGTCGCTTCGAGGTCGTCGCGCGACTGATCGACATAGCCCAGCTCTACCGTCTCGCCGATGACGAGCTGCCCCGTGTCCGGCTCCTCCTGCCCCATCAGCATCCGCAGGAGCGTCGTCTTGCCGGCGCCGTTAGGGCCGATGATCCCCACGATGCCGCCCGCGGGGAGCTTGAAGTTGACGTTCTCGAAGATCACGCGGTCGCCGTACGACTTGCCGAGATTCACCGCGTCGATCACCCGGTCGCCCAGCCGCTTGCCGGGCGGGATTTGAATCTCCAGTTCCTCGGGCTTGTCCTCGAACTGCTCGGCCGCCATCTTCTCGTAGGCGCTTACGCGGGCCTTGCTTTTGGCCTGCCGCGCCTTGGGGGCCATGCGAATCCACTCCAGCTCCTTGGCTAGCGCCTTCTGACGGGCGGACTGCTGCTTTTCTTCCAGCTCCAGCCGCTTGCGCT
>DASVCM010000639.1:0-7386 GCA_036381635.1 Lacipirellula sp. | reverse complement strand
GGTAGCAGCAGCTTCAGCTCGACGGCGCCGAACGACGCCGGCTACGTCTCGATGTGGACCGACGACGGCGGCCTGACGCATGAATTCCCCGACCAAACTCCCGGCGGCGTGTACACAACGAACGACTTCCGGATGCGCACGCCGGATGACGGCGGCAGCTATGCGTTCGACGGGCAACTCGTGATGAACAATACCAACGGCCGAAACGGCGGTCTGATGTACAAGGGGACCGGCAACACGGGCGTTATCACGATGAACGATCTGGTGCTCGCCGGCGGTCACGTCGCCCATCAAAACGGGACCGGCGATTTGTTCCAGTTGGCGGGCAACATCCAGGTCACCGCGGCTTCAACATTCGACGCGAAGCAAGGGCACATCAACGTCCTGGCGCCGATCAGCGGCAATGGCAACCTTACGATCGCCGCCACGGATGATAACGGCGACACTACGCAGCGGATCGTCACGCTAATGGGGGCGAGCGCGCTCACCGGCAACATCGACGTGATCGGCAAGCTGCGGCTCGGCGAGACGGGCAGCATGCTGTTCGACATTGGCGCAAGCGGCGTCAACAACAGCGTCAGCGGCACGGGCTGGGCGGAGTTCAACGGCACGTTCAACTTCGACCTGGCGGGGGCGAGCGCCACGCCGGGCAATAGCTGGACCATCGCCAACGTGGCCGCGCAATCGTTCGGCAGCACGTTCGCGGTCGCGGGGTTCAGCAAGTCGGGCGACTTCTGGACGAACGGCACGTTTCTGTTCAACCCGCTCAGCGGCACGTTGTCGGTCTCGGCGCCGCCGGTGGCTTGGAATGTTGACGGCGGCGGCAATTGGGGCGTTGGCGCCAACTGGTCCGGCGGCGTCGTGCCCGCCGCTGGCTCAGAAGTCGTCTTCGGCAGCGTACTGACAGCGGCCAACGCTCCGGCAACGATCAGCTTGAACTCGCCGGAGTCGGTGAGCCGGATCACCTTCAACAACGCTAATCAGTACATCATCGGCGGGCCGAGCACGCTGACGCTGACGGGCCTGGCGCAGCTTTCTTCGGGCAGCGGCGCTCACGAGATCAGCGCTGTGATCGCCGGTACGTCGGGGCTCACGAAGACCGGCGGCGGCGACATCATTCTTTCGGCGAACAATACTTATAGCGGCCTCACGGACGTGCAGGCCGGCGCCTTGCGGCTGCGAGCGGCCGGGAGCGTCGACGGCAACGCCAGCGTTGCGGCCGGCGCCATGCTGGCGTTCGAGGGGGATGAACTGGGCGGGGGCTACAACGGCGCCTTTGCCGGCGACGTTTCCGGCGCAGGCGAGGTCCTGCTCAGCGATACGCTGACGACCGAGACCGTGACGTTCACCGGCGCCAAGTCGTATACGGGGCAAACGACGATCGTCGGCGGGACGCTGGCGATCAGCAACGCGGGCGCCCTGGGGGCGGCGGACGGTACGGTCGCCACGCGGACGCTGGTCGACGGCAATCAGGCGACCGGCAAGCTCGCGCTGTCCGGTAGTATCGCCGTCGGCAACGAATTGCTGACGCTTGAGGCCCGCGAGTTCGCCGCGGTCGATGCGCCCCATGTGACGAGTAGCGGCAACAACAGTTGGTCCGGCAACATCAAGGGCGAAATCGGCGGAACGCAGTACAATATCGTCTCCAGCTCCGGCACGCTCACACTGAGCGGGCTGATTTCCGCGCCGGACAGCGGCGCACGCAATTTCGTTTTCGACGGCGCCGGTAATACGGCCATCACGGGGAAGATCACGGACCAGGGGACGAACGCCGACGGCACGCTGCCCGTCGGGCCGACCAACGTCAACAGCACGGTCAGCGTCATTAAGCGCGGCAGCGGCACGCTGACGATCGGGACGGCGACGAATCTGCAGGATGACTACTGGCTGGGCAGCACCGTCGTCGAAGGCGGGACGCTGGAGGTTCTCTCCGACGGCGCCAATAACGGCGAGATCAAGAGCGCCACGATCGAGGTGCAGGCCGGCGCGGTCCTCGACGTCGATCACTTCGGCGTGTACGCCCTGCAAGTCGGCCAGAGCCTCAGCGGCGGGGGTACGGTTCGCGCCGGGGGTAATACCGTGGCGATCTTTGACGACAACCACTTGACGCCCGGCGACGACAGCGTCGGCACGCTGAACATCGAAGGCGAGGTTAGTCTTACCGGCGGCGCGCCGGGAGGCACGCTCAATTACGACTTGGGAAATGCGACGACGGTTGGCGGCGCGGAGAATGACCTTATCAACATCACCGGCGGGCTGACCACGAGCGGCGGGCCGACGATGACGCTCAATGTGACGCCGGTCGAGGCGAATCTGGCTGCGGGGAACTACCGGCTGATTTCGCATACCGGCGGCGCCACGGATATGAGCGGCGTCACGCCGGTCGTCGTCGGGCCCGGCGGCGCTCCGCTAACCATTCGGCAGACGCTCGCAGTGAGCGGCGCCACGGCGGGGCAGGTTAACCTCGTAGTGACAGGCAACGAGTCGTCGCTGGTGTGGTCCGGCGCTGTAGGCACGGCATGGGACGTCAGTTCGAGCGCTAATTGGGCGGGCGGCAATGTGTTCTTCGATCTCGATGACGTCACGTTCAGCGACGCTGCCGGAGCGAATGACACGGTCGATATTTCGACGACTGCCGTGACGCCCGGTTCGGTTACTTTCACGAGTGCGATGAGCAACACCTATACGGTCGCCGGCGCGCAAGGGATTCAAGGCGGCGGCGCCCTGTCGCTCACGGGCAATGTGACGGCCGTGCTGGCTAACACGGGTAACAACCTGACCGGGCCCGTGAACCTGGCTTCAGGCACGACATTGCAGCAGGGTAGCGGAACCAGCACGGGAACGACGCTGCTGCTGGGCGACGTCGGCGGGGCCGGCGCACTGCGCGTGAATTCCGGCATACTTCAGCTTAGCGGGAATAATACCTATACGAGCGTCACCACGATAAACGGCGGCGAATTGAACATGGATTCGACGACGGCGTTGGGAAGCACGGCGGCGGGCACGGTCGTCAATGGCGGCGTACTGCGCTCGAATGGCGACGCATTCACGACGAGCGAGCCGGTCACCCTCAACGGCGGCGCGGTGGCCGTGGGCGGCGGCGCGGCCGCCGCGCTGACGCTCGCCGGACCGATAACGGTTGGCGCCGGCGGCGGCACGATCCAGGTGGACGGCGGCACAGGCGACGACGGCTTGACGATCGGCGGCGCTATCGGCGGCTCAGCAGGCGCCGCTTTGAACGCAAACGTCGACGGCGGCTCGACGATGACCGTCACCGGCAACATCGCCAACAACGGCGCCTTGAATAAGAACGGCAGCGGCGTTCTTGCTTTAGGCGCGTCGACCACCGTGGCGTCGCCGGTTGTCAATGTCAACGAAGGGACGTTCGACGTCAGCGCCCAGGCAACGTACACCGTCGCAAGCGGCAAGACGCTGAGCGGCAATGACGGCGGCGTAGTCGTCGGCAACGTCAGTGCGGCGAGCGGATCGACCATCCGCGTGGGCGGCGCGGGCCTTCCAGAGCAGGAAGTTTTTAGCTACGTCGATGCCACCCACGGTCCGTCGGGAAACACGATGCTTGCCACCGGCGGGACCTTCACGCCGACGACGAATCCGGACTGGCAGCAGCGCACCGGCTTTGCCAACAACGGGCAGTTGTATCAAGGCGGCAGCGACGATCCCAACAGCGCGGGTACGCTCAAGACGACCATTAGCGGGCTCACTCCTGGCCAAACCTACACGGTGTATGCCAACTACTGGGGCGCAACTGGTTCGTCGTGGCGCATTCTGGCTGGCGCAAGCGCGGGCAGCCTGACGCTGTTCGATTCGCCAGCCGACGCCGTGGCGGGGGCCGCCGACGGAGTTGACGCTGATACCCTTATCTATTCGGCGCAGCCGCTCACCGAGGAAGGCAATCGTTCGATGTGGGGCGCGCCGCTAGGCAATTTGGTCGCGAACTCCAGCGGACAAATCGAGGTGTTCGTGGACGATACGGGAACGGTCGACGGCGACGACCGCACCTGGTACGACGGGGTGAGCTATAGCACCGGCGCCACAGCGTTTCTAAGCGAGACGATGACTCTCCAGGGCGACTTGACGCTGAACGCCGGCTCGACCCTCGCACTGGACATTGCAACGCCCGATGCGCTGGACAGGCTTGCTGTCGCAGGCAATCTCCTCGCCGGCGGCACGCTACAGGTAATGATGCAGGCGGGCGCCCCGTCGCCGACGGCGGGGGATGTTTTTGACATCCTCGATTTCACAAGCGCCGCCGGTGCATTCAGCTCGTTGAGCCTGCCGAGCCTTACCGCTGGGCTGGCTTGGGACGCGACAAGCCTGCTCGCCACGGGCGAGTTGAGCGTCGTCACCGCCGGCGGACTGCCGGGCGATTTCGACGCCGACAGCGACGTGGACGGCGCCGACTTTCTCGCCTGGCAGCGTAATATGGGGGTTGGCAGTTTGAACGATTGGAAGGCGGATTTTGGAGCCAATGCGGTGACGCCGGTGGCGGGCGTCGTCCCCGAGCCGGCGGCATGGGCGCTGGCAGGCATGGCGGCGCTGCTGGTGAGCGGCCACATCCGCCGGCGTTGAGCGATTTTGGCCGGGTAGCAGCGACAGAGGCGAGAGCTTGGCAACGACAACCCCACAGACGCGATTGTTCGCGCCGATCGTTGCGGCGGTCGTGATACTGACGTGCGTATCGGTGCGCGGCGAAATCCTATCCTCCAAGCGCGGCTTCGCCGACGTGGGCGCGAGCTACTCGAACCTGCAAGCGGCCGGCGCCGGCTGGTACTACACGTGGGGACCGGGCGACGCCAACCCGGGCAACTTCGACGCGAATCACATCCCGATGATCTGGGGCGGGACGCCCAGCCAATCGCTGCTGAGTGACATTCGCAACCGGCCCGGCGTCGAGTGGCTGCTGGGTTTCAACGAGCCGGAGCGGCCGGATCAGGCCAACATGACGGTGTCGCAGGCGATCTCGTCGTGGACGACGATCGCCAACGGACTGGCGGGGTCGGGCATCAAGCTGATCAGCCCTTCGGTGGCTGACACGGGCGGCGCCAACGGCGGGCAGGCGTGGCTAGCCGATTTTATGAACCGGGCCAACTCGGCGCGGCTGCCGGTCGACGCCGTGGCGTTTCACTGGTACGGAGTCAGCACGCCGAACGATCCGGCGGGCGCGGCGAGCTCGTTTCTTAGCCGCGTGGCGTCGTATCACAACCAGTATAACAAACCGGTGTTCATCACCGAGTTTGCCATCCACGACTGGGGCGGAAACTACAGCGACGCCGAGATTACCGAGGCCAACCGGCAGTTCCTCGACTTCGTCATTCCTGAGCTCGAATCGCGCGACTACGTGGCCGGATACGCGTGGTACCACTGGTTCAGCGACGCGCGGCTTTACTCAGGCAATCCGCCGACGCCGACGCCGATGGGGCACAGCTACGTCGGCGCGCTCGAGAACGGGCAGGTCGAGAATGTGGCCGGCCGCGATCTGGGCGAACATGTGGCCTACCTCGCCGGCGGCGAGCTGACGATGAGCGGAGGAGCGCCGGGAACGGTTCGATATATCAACGCGCTGGCCGGGGCCAGCAGCTTGTCGGGGAACGTCGATTGGACGCTGACCCCCGGCCACTGGATGCGCATTCAGCCGGGCGCGACGCTGCGCAAGACGGGCGGCAATGAGCTGCTTGTCACCGGCAGCTTGACCAACAATGGCGTGCTGGAAGTGGCCGAGGGGACGTTGCGCATCGGCGCCGGCGTTGCCGGCGCGGGAGACGTGGTGGTTCGCGGCGGCGGCACTTTATCGTTGACGGCACGCGGCGGCGTCACCTCGGCGCGGATGATCGACGTTCGCCGCAACGGAACGTTTGACGCCGCCTTGAGCAGCCCGCTTGGGGTGACCAGCGGACAAACACTTCAGGTGGCGGAGGGCGGCCAGGTCATGGGCGACGTGTTGGCGCTCTCCGGATCAACGCTGACGGGCGGCGGACAGATTGGCGGAAACCTGACGGTCCAATCGGGCGCTGTCGTGAGGATTGGGGACAACGGCGCCGGCGCTCCGCGACGCATCGTTATCGACAACTTCAATGGCTACGCCTCCGGCGATGTTCGCAACGTGGCCAGCCCGCCGTGGACGGCCCATCAGAATACGAGCCTGGCGGACATTGAGAGCTACGGCGGCAGCCAGGTGCTGTCGTACGGTTGGACAAGCGATTTCCGCGGCGTCTCGCGGTCGTTGCCCGATGCAACGGTGCTCGACGATAGTGAGCAGGCGACATACTTCTTCCGCTTCAACTCGAAGACGGATGCGCCGAACCACAACATTGGGTTGGGCGATCAGGCGTCGACTTCAGCGGTGAACTTCGACGACTTTGAGCCGCAACTGCGGCTGAAGCCGGGTCCCGGCGGCACATTTGCGCTGGACGCCCGCAACGGCGGCGGGTTCACCGCGACCCTGGCGAGCGGCCTGGCCCTGAACACGTGGTACAACGTGTGGATGGTCGTCGATCAACAGGCGGACGCGTACGACGTGTACATGAACACCGGAACCGCCGCCGCGACGGCGGCGCAGAAGCTGAATGCATCGCCGCTTGCGTTTCGCCAGGGGACGGCTCAGGATCTGGATGCGATCTTGGCGCTCGCGGGCGGGGCGCCGGTTGACAACGGCGTGCGGATCGATGACATCGTCTACCAGAGCGGGATCGATCTGACGAATCCGACCGCTCGCTTTGTTCCGGACGTCGTCTGGACGCCCGAGACATGGTCGATCGCCGGCGATTATTCGCAGAGCGCGGGAGCGACGCTTGAAATCAATCTCCTTTCTCCATCGGCTCACGACGTGCTTGCGGTCGGCGGCCATGCGGGGTTTGGCGGTACGCTTCGCGTCACGCTGGCCGCGGGCGGCGTTGGGCCGCAGGCGGGAGACGTGTTCGACATTCTTGATTTTGGCTCAGCGAGCGGCGACTTTGACGAGATGCTATTGCCGTCGCTTCCATCCGGCCTCGCGTGGTCGACGAGCCAATTGCTTAGTTCAGGCACGCTTGCGGTCGTTAGTTCCCTTGCTGGCGACTTCAACAGCGATGGCAACGTGGACGGCGCGGATTTTCTCGCCTGGCAACGGGGTGACACGCCCGATGCCGGCAGCGCCGCGGAACTGGCCGACTGGCGGAGCAACTTCGGTAGCCGCCGTTCTACCGTAGAGGCGACAGTTGTGCCGGAGCCGGCTGCTCTACTGCTTGCGATCGCCTGGCTGCCTGGCTTATATCGACGAAGGTCATGGATGGCGGGCGCACTGCCGCCCCGTTGGGGCTTATGGCAATGAATCATGCACTTACCAGGGGCTTGCGCCCTGGTCGTTACACACAAACTCGGCGAGTCGTC
>DASVCM010000638.1:0-4351 GCA_036381635.1 Lacipirellula sp. | reverse complement strand
GTTTCGCCGCTGCCTGATTGATCTGCGTCATGGACATCGACGCGGGAAACTCCACCGCGCCCACGTTCGGTATATCCACCACCACCGTGCTCGGTTGCGTTTGCTGGTTCGGCATTAGCGGATCACCTCTGTGCGCCCGGTCGCCGGGTTGAACCGCAGTGTCGGCGGTTTGTCCGAGACGGCGGGGCTAGTCGCGCTACCCGGCGCACCCGTCATCTGGTCAGTGATGGATCCGATGACTTGGTCGTAGCCCTGAATCGTCAGGCGCTTCTCGCGCTTCATCAGATCCAAGGTGGCCTGCAGCGTGCCGTTATTGAGCGCGGGCGCAATCAGTTCGCGCGCGGCTTTCCGCGCGCTGTCACTCGACGCCGCCACGGAGCCGGTCGAACCCTCCATGATCTTGGCGTATTCGGTCGTGAACGTGATGAGCGCGTTGTAGAGCAGCTGCGTATCCCGATCGCCCGCCACGCGCTGCTTAAACGACAGCAGCCCGTCGTTGATCACGGGGTACTGCGAGCGCTGCACGCGGTTCGACAGGTCGGAGACGATGTCCGCCTGCTTCAGCGCCTTGCTCTCAAACGCCAGCGCCGAGGACGCCATCTTGCGCATCTGCGTCAGCGCGGAGCTGTCCGCCTTGTATGCCGCCTGCTTCTGAATCGCGATGGCGGGCGACTGGCCCAACTGCTTTGTCTGCCGCGCCGCTTCGTTGACGATGGCGAGACGACTACCCGTTGCGCCCATGCCGAGCGGCGGCGGATGACCTGTGATGCGCAGCATCGACCCGGCGAACTCCAAGCCCTCCGGCGTCAGCTGTGACCCGCCCTCGCCCGATTGGGCCGACTTCATCTGCGCAATGCGCAGTTCCTTGATCTGCTTGTCGAGATCAGCCAGCGCCGGATCCTTTGTCGCCCCCGCGATGTCGCTTTTCGCCTGCAGATACAGCTGCCGCAGCACCCCCGGACTCGGGTCCTGTCCGCCGTGCTGCGCCTTCCAGTCCTCCCGCACTGACTGGAAGTACGTCTGAAAGTCATCCAGCTTCGGCGGCTTCGCGGCCGGCTGCGCCTGCTCGCCCTTCGCGTTGTAGACCGCTTGTCCGAGCAGCGCCCGCGCATTCGCGACGCTGATCGTCTGCCCGTTCGACAACTTAAAACTCAGTTGCGATTCAGCCGGCGTGTTGGCTTCCTGCGCATACCGCTTGTCGAAGTCCGCCAGGCGCGTCTGCAGTTCCTTCCGCAGCACGTCCGTGGCCTTCGTCGCCGGCACGGGAATCGCCGCAATCGCCGAGGGCGACATGCCGAGCGTTTCGACGCCGACCTGTTTGGCGAGCTCGAGATACTGCTGCCGCTGCACCGGATCGTCGAACCGGGACACGTCGGCCAGCACTTGCCGCTGAAACTGGAATTGCAGCTTCCGCAGATCGGCTTGATGTTCTTCTTCGGCCATCCGTTCGCGGCGCGCGGCCAGCGCGCCATTGGCCATCCCACTGATGAGGGCCGCCCCCATCAGCGGATTCTTCCGGCCGGCCACCGTCGCCAGCAGCAGCGGCGCGATCTGGCTGATGAGCGATCCGACCGACGATCCCGACGACGGCTCCGAGGCCATCGCGGGGGGCGCCATCTGCGCGAGACCCGCCATCGGCGCAGCCGTGGGGAGTCCAGGCTGCGACATGGGCAGGTTCAGCGCCGGCAGCGGCGCGGGCGCCGGGCTGCTCTCAGGCACTTCCAGCCCACTGGCCAGGAGGTTGGCGAATGGCGGCAAGGGCAGCGGCATTTAGGATCCCCGATGTTTCTCGGCGAAGTAGTTCGCGTACTGCGCCAGCGCGTTGATCCACGCGGCTTGGTTCTGGTCGTTGATCTGCTGCTGGCGCTGCTGCTGATCACTCAACCCTGAGAGGTTGTGAATCACGGCGTTGATGTCGTTCCCGCCGGTCCCGTTCACCACGGCGGAGAGTTCCCGCAGCCGATCGACCGGGAGCTGCGCCAGCAGCTGCGCCAGCGAGACGAGTTGCTGCTGATCGCCGCGCTGTTCCCCGCGCTGCATCGCCGCGAGATTCGCCAAGGCTCCCGCGGCCGACGATTTGCGCGCCTGCCCTTCGTTGGCGATGTAGAGCATCAGGTCGTTGAGACTCTGCGCATTCGCCTGCTGGTAACTGTTCTCCGTCTGCTGGAGCTTGGACTGCAGCACACCCGAGGATTCCCCGAGGCCGTGCGCGGCGGCATCTTCGACCGCACGCTGTTTCGCGGCATCGCGGGAGGCCGTGAGCTGGTTCCGGAAGCGGGCACGCAAGGCATCTTCCTGCTGGCTCGTGAACGGATCGCCCGTCAGTTGGCTCGAGAGAAACGCCCGCACCGCATCCGTCGTCGGATCCGCCGGCGGGTGCTGGTAGAAGTTCGAGACGTCGCGGATCGTGTGGGTCAGATACTGCGTCGCCGGATCGTCGAACATGTTGAACGGATCCGTCCCGAACACGGCCGGGCCCGAGGCCGGCGGTGCGGCGGGCACGGGCGGACGCGCGGCCAGCAGCTCATTGCGGCGCCGGTCATGCCGTTCAGCAAACGGCTCGAAGTCGTCTCCGTAGCGCGGAGGGGCCATCGTCACTGTCCTCCCATGAACTGCAGCCAGAACTGCAGGAGCGCCGGGTCGCGCGCGATCTGTTGAAACGTCGTCGCATCCATCGGCGGCGCCGGGTTCCGAGTGACCGGCTGTGCGCCGTTCATGAGCACGCCGTTGACCGTCGGGGCCTGCGGACGATCCGCCTGCGATTGCGCCACCATCCGCAGGTACGATCCGAGCGCGTCCGCATTGGGCGGCGGCGCGACGGGCTGCGAGGGCCGCGAGAGCACCTGGAGCAGCGCGTTGAGATCCAGCGTCGGCGTCGCGGATGGTGGCGTCGCGGATGGGGCCGCAGCGGGACGCGGAGTGCCCACGGGCCGCTCAATCGCGTCGTAGCCCCACAGCGGATGATCCGAGTGAAACCCGCGAATGAAATCACCCACGAAGTCGTGTGCGTTCAGCCCCGCCGCTTGGCCGGCGCGCGTCACGTCGGACAGGCCCAGCTTGTCGCCGCTGCCGCTGAACGTCGCCAGCCCGAGCGCATTGAGCGCGGCGAGCACTTGCGGTGTCACCCCGAACGACGGATCGAACTGGCTGAACACCCGCCCGAGCTGATACTTCGCGGTATCGTGGCTGGTGTCTGCGAGCTTGTCGCGGCTGTAGCCCGCCGACAGATAGTTGTAGTTCGTGGCGCGGGGCGGCTGTGGAGCCGTCATCGGTTGCGGCTGCGGCGAGCCCTGCGGCCGTGCACCCGATCCGCTGTCATATCCGTAGCCGTTCCCCGGCGTGCCATGCGGCATCGACGGCGGCGCGGATCGCGGATCGTACGTCACCGGCGGAACCGTGCTCGTGCTCGGCGCGTAGGGCGAGGCGCCCGCCGGACGCACGCGCGCACGCCGATTGCCGCCGAACAGATCGTTGGGCGGGTCGTTCGTGAAGTTGGCGTAGGTGTCGTAGACGCCGTAACCCGCCATGCCTACCCCCTTGCGCCCGTCGGCGCGAGTGCCATCGCCATCCGCAGCACCGTCTGGTAGAGCGGATCGGCGTCCTTCACCCGCTGCGTTTGCAGGCGGATCAATTCGTCGAGCGCATCCTGATTCGGCAGCGACCGATCCGGCGGCCCACTGAGCGCCCCGATCGCCGGCACCGCCAGCGGCACCAGATCCTCCCAGCCCAGCCCGAGTTTGCCGAGGATGCCGGCTCCGCCGCCCGCGGCACCGGCGGCGCCCGCCCCGCCGCCCGCACTCCCGGCCGTCGTCGCCGCCGCCGTGCTCCCTGCCACGGCCGGCGCGGCGACGGCGCTGAACCCGCTCGCCGCCGGCAAGGCCGCCGCCCCCGCGAACGGCGTCGAGGCGAGCGTCCCCGGCAAAGCACCCGATCCGGCGAACGGCGTCGAGGCGAGCGGCGCGGATCCGCCGCCGCCACTGAACAGGCCCGCGAGCGCCGGCCCGCCGAGCACCGCCGCCGGCAGGGCTGCCGCGCCGATCCCCGCGATCAGCCCTGAGTGCCGATCGAGAAACCCGCGCTTGTCGTAGACCTTTCCGTTCCGCACGCCGACGAACTCGTTGCCCTGCCAGTCGGGATGCGCGTTCAGGTATGACTGGAAGTAGCGCAACTCGTCGTCGAGCGTCGAGTTGCCGAACGGATCGCCGAGGCCGTTGGCATACTGGTCCGGCGAGACGGACTCGCCCGTGTAGTCGTTTGTGAAAGAGGGACGCGGCATCAGCAGTCTCCTACGGCGCTTCAACGAGCAGCGTGATCGGTGCGCTGGTGGACGACGATTTGAGATAGATCCGCA
>DASVCM010000637.1:0-3390 GCA_036381635.1 Lacipirellula sp. | reverse complement strand
CCGGGACGAGCTATTCGTCGCACGGCGTGGCGATGATCCCGATGTTCATCTACTACTCGATGTTCGGGTTCCAACGGATCGGCGACCTCATATGGGCCGCTCAGGACGCACGGGCCAAGGGCTTCATGCTCGGGGGCACTGCCGGGCGGACGACGCTCAACGGCGAGGGGCTGCAGCACCAGGACGGCCACAGCCTGCTCAACGCGATGGCGTTCCCGAACGTGCGGTCCTACGACCCGGCCTACGCCTACGAGACGGCGGTGATCGTCTTCGACGGCATGAAGCGGCTGTACGAGGACAACGAAACGGCGATCTATTACATCACGCTGGAAAATGAGAATTACATGATGCCGGAGATGCCCGAGGGCGTCGAAGAAGGCATCATCCGCGGGATGTACAAGCTTACGAGCGTCGATGCCGAGAAATCGAAGCATCGCGTGCAGCTTCTTGGCAGCGGGCCGATCTTGCGGGAGACGTTGCGCGCCGGCGACATCTTGGCGTCGAAGTACAACGTCTCCAGCGATGTGTGGAGCGTCACCAGCTTCAACGAGCTGCGGCGCGACGCGCAGGAGACGCAGCGGTGGAACATGCTCAACCCGGAGAAGCCGCGGCGACATTCGTATGTCGAAGAGCAGCTCGGCGGCACGCAAGGGCCGATCATCGCGGCAAGCGACTACGTGCGGGTGCTGGCCGATCAGCTCACGCCTTACTTGGGCACGCGGTTGTTCGCCCTGGGAACCGACGGCATGGGCCGCAGCGAAAGCCGCGAAGCTTTGCGGCGGCACTTTGAGGTGGACGCCGAGAGCATCGCCGTCGCCGCACTGTACAAGTTGATGGGCGACGGCAAGCTCGAGGGCAAAACGGTCGCCAAGGCGATTGCCGACCTGGGCATCAGCCCTGAGAAGAAGTCGGCGCTTTATGCGTAGTCTTAGTTGGGGTCTGATAGTAGACCAGGTTCAGGTAATAGTCCATGAGAGCGAAGGCTCAGTTCATTCGCTTTCGTTTATGGCACACGTTTATTGCTTTCTTTGTCATTGCCGTCGCTCTATGCGCGATTCCGGCAGCGGCTGAATGGTATGAATGGCGGCACGTAGATGCTTGGCTCCGGCAAAGTATTGCCAAGTTCATTGCCGAACCCAACAAGCCTTACATTCATGAACTCGACGATGGTGCGAGACAGTATGCGATCTCAAATTACGAAGCCGAATGGGATCCAGGTAGCATAACTATTCACAACACTGATATACGCCGTAACGAGTACTTCATCATGCCGCCGGGAAGATGGGCGGCGACCTCCGATGAGGCTTTAACGCTCTTCAAGAAGCATTTCAGACAATCCGATTAATCTCGAAATACCAATGGCCACACAAATCAAGCTGCCCTCGCTGGGCGAGAATATTGAGTCGGGCGACGTGCTTTCGATCCTCGTGAGCGAAGGGGACGTCGTCACCAAGGATCAGGACCTGCTGGAGTTGGAGACGGACAAGGCGACGATGCCCGTGCCGAGCCCGCAGGCGGGGAAGATCACCAAGGTGCTGGTCTCCGAGGGAGACACGGTGCCGGTCGGCGGGGCGATCTTCGAGATCGAAGCCGAGGGCGCCGGCGGCAATGGCGCTGCCTCCAAGGCGAAGCCGGCGGCCAAGGCCGAGCCGAAGGAGGAAGGCAAGGCTGAGGCGAAGCCGGTCGCGAAGAAGCAAGCTGATGGAGCGCCGAAGGAAGACAAGTTTGCTCTGAAGGAGGAGGCCGCTGAGGATGAGACCGCGGCGGTGACCGAGCAGCATAAGGAGCCGACGCCGACGAAGAAGGCGCCCTCGAAAGGTAAGACGCCGCCGCCGCCGCCGGAACCGGGCGTGCCGGTGGTGGTTGAAGAGGATGAAGAGGGACACGAGGACAAAGGCGGCGATGAGCCGTCGGGCGGCAAGGCTTCGGCGACGGCCAAGAAGAAAAAGGCTGCTCCCGACGAGGACAAGCCCGGCGACGGCCACGCCGCTGCGGCGGCTGGTCCCGCGGTGCGAAGACTGGCTCGCGAGCTGGGCGTCGATCTGCGTCGCGTGCGATCGTCCAGCGAGAGCGGCCGCATCACCGAAGACGACCTGCGCAGCTACGTTCGCAAGAGTCAGGCCGAGGTCGAGGCAAAGGCCTCCAAGGGCGTCACGCCGCCGGGTTCGCCGGATAGCGACTCGTACGGCGCCGTGCGCCGCGAGAAGATGTCGCGTCTGCGGCAGACGATCGCCCGCAACATGACGGCCTCGTACACGACGATTCCGCAGCTCACGAACTTCGACGACGTCGACGTCACCGAGCTGGAGCGGATCCGCAAGGACAGCCAGAAAGACTACGACGGCCAGGGCATCAAGCTCACGATGATGCCGTTCCTGGTGAAGTCGCTCGCGGTGGCGCTGAAGAACCATCCGATCGTCAACGCCTCGGTCAGCGACGACGGCTTAGAAATCGTCTACAAGGAGTACGTCAACATCGGCGTGGCGGTGGACACGGAAAAGGGGCTGATCGTCCCGGTGCTTCGCGACGCGGATCGCAAGGCGATCCCGCAGATCGCCCGCGAGATAATCGAGATCGCCGAGAAGGCGCGGAGCGGCAAGTTCACCGTCGACGATCTCCGCGGCGGCACGTTTTCGATCTCGAATCTCGGCGCCATCGGCGGGACATACTCGACGCCGATCATCAACCCGCCGGAGGTGGCGATCCTGCTGATCGGCCGCAGCCGGATGATGCCGCAGTTCATCGACGGCGCGTTCCAGCCACGGCTGATGATGCCGCTGTCGCTCACCTACGATCACCGCGTGGTGGACGGCGCCGCGGCGGCGCGGTTCTTGAACGATGTGAAGGGGTACCTGGCGAATCCGGGACGTCTCTTGCTGGCGCCTTAATCTCCCTGCCGTTAGTGCAATGGAAATTATGAAGAACATCCTCGTGCCAACCGACTTCAGCGATTCGGCCAGCGGCGCCCTTGAGCAGGCGGTGAAGCTCGCAACGCTCAGTGGCGGGCGGATCACGCTGCTGCATGTGATCTTCCTGGAGAAAATCAAGGACGACTTGCTTGGCCTAGACGCGCTGGAGAACCTCGCCCGCGTGCTGAACACGCCGTCGTCGGAGGCGACTCATACGCCGACCAACGCCGTGGACACGCTCACCGAAGCGGCTCAGCAGCGGCTCAAGGAAGCCGCGGCGAAGGCTGGCGGCGGGGTGAAGATCGATACGGCGGTGGCTCAGGGCCGCCCGTCAGTGGAAGTGGTCAAATACGCCGGCGAGAACGGCGTCGACCTGATCGTCATGGGCACGCATGGCCGGAGTCCGATTGGCCGCGCCTTTTTGGGAAGCGTAGCCGACAATGTCATCCGGCAGGCGGAGTGCCCGGTGATGGTGGTGCGG
>DASVCM010000636.1:0-2359 GCA_036381635.1 Lacipirellula sp. | reverse complement strand
TGATTGCCATCATCGGCGTGCTGGTGGCGCTGTTGCTTCCAGCCGTGCAAGCCGCCCGGGAGGCGGCGCGCCGGACGCAGTGCGTCGACCATGAAAAGAATGCGGCGCTGGCCTGTTTGAACTACGAATCGGCTCAGGGCGAACTGCCGCCGGGCGGCGTCAATACCTACATCAGACAGGGAAGCGGACTGGCGTGGACGGTGCTCATCCTTCCGTACGTTGAGCAGTCGGGCGTCAGCCAACAGGCCGTCGACCAGTACAAACGATCTCCCGACGCGTACGGCAGCACGCTGGACGCGCTTAATAAGCTCATGCTTCCGACGTACCTCTGTCCGAGCGACCCCGATCTGCGCAACCAGCGGGAGAAGTACGGCAACGCCGATCGCAAGGGCATGAGCTATGCCGGCGTCGCCGGCTCGTATCACTCGCGCACGGGGCAGTGCCCAAGCACCCGCGACGGCGCCCATTATTGCGTGTGGGCGAGCGGCAGTTCCAGCGACATATTTGGCCCCAACAATTATGACGGCTTGCTGATCCAGGATTGGGGCGTGCCGCTAAAGCAGGTCACTGACGGCACGAGCAATACATTCCTATTGGGCGAGCGGACGTATCAGATCCGCACCTGGATGATCGGCGCCTATTGGAACGGCACGCCTACGGCTCCTCATAATGCGGCCAAGAAGATCCCGCCGGACGGGCCGCAGCCTTCCACGGCATTTTTTGCGTGCAAGAACATTAATGACAAAGGCCTCTTGAATCATGATCCGTTCAAGGGTCAGTACATCGGCCATGACAACAATGCGGGCGACCGGCCGGAAGTGCCGCCATCGACGCCTCGGACGCTGTCGGTCAACAATCTTCCGTTCGGCAGCTTCCATCAGGGGGGCGCGAACTTCGCCTTCGGCGACGGCAGCGTGCGGTTCATCAATGAGGACGTCGATGTGGAGACGTACCTCGCGTATGGCTCGCGCAACGGCGACGAAGTCATTGTCCAGTAGTCCGAGGCCGATTCGTGAAGCTCCCGTCGCCATCGCTGGCCGCCGTGTTCGCCCTGCCGCTGGCCGCACTCGCAGTTGCGGCCGGTTGCAGCGCGGTCGAATCTAACGCCGTGTCCGTCTCGGGCGAGGTCCTTTATGAAGGACAACCGCTGTCGAACGCCGCGCTGATGTTCTATCCAACCGAAGGGCGCCCGGTGACGGCGCCGATCGTCGAGGGCGCGTATTCCGTCGAACTTCCGCCGGGCGAGTACCGGACGACGGTCACGCTGGGGGCCGAGCTGCCGCCCGGCTGGAAGGAGGGGGATCCCCTGCCGCCGCCGACTCGAGAATTGCCGCCGCAGTATTCTTCGCGGCTGGAGACGCCGCTTTCGGCCAGCGTGACGGCGGCGGCGGGCGAGAGTCAGACGATTGACTTTACTTTGCCGTGAAATGATCGCAGCGGCAGGCGGCAGGCCGATTAACGGCAGCGGGCCAGATTGAACGCAGTCGCGCCGAGGTCCGCCGAGGGTCCGGCTAGTTTTTCTCGGCGATCTCGGAATGACTTGATGGCAGGCACAGCAAGGAGTCCACGACTCCCGAGCAGGGGAATTTGTTGGGCGACGAAGTTGCGGGTAGACTTTAGGCATGGCCATCGAGACTGACGGTTCCTATCGCGACGGCGCCATCTATCCTGCGCAGCCCTTGCCGCTGCCGGAGAATACGCCGGTACGCGTGGTGGTTGTTCCGAAGACGACCGATGCTGGACAGCCGTTGCCGACGCCTTTCCCAACTACGCAGGAGGAGGTGCTGGCAATCCGGCCGAAGTCGCCAAGGTTTACGCCGGAAGAGTTAGATGCGCTCATCGAGAAGCATCATGTTTCCGTCGGTTCACTACCGGCGGACTTTTCCCGTGCGGATATCTATAGCGACCACGACTGATGGCCTATTTGCTCGATACGAGCATTCTTCTCCGGTTGGTCGATGTGACGGACCAGCAAAATCCGCAGCGAATGAGGGACGGGATCCTTTGAAGCCAAATGGCCATGCGAGATATGTATTCGCACGCTCGTCAATTTCCGCACCTTAGCGGCATGAATGAAGCTGAAATCCGCACAATTGCCCGGCGCGCCATGGAGCGACGGCCACAACTGGTGCGATTGATGCGAGCGCGACTGGCCGTCATCGTCCTAGGAATGATGATGGCCATAGCGCTTTTAGCTCGGTTTACTGAGTGGCGTTTGGGGTCAGTTTTCATTCTGGTCGGGGCTGTTTCCACGAGTCTGGTTCTGGCGTGGAATGTAGTTTGGGTAAACACCATTCTATTCCGGATCACCGAAGACGAAATCAAACACAACGCAGCCCACCAAGAGTGAATGTGCCAA
>DASVCM010000635.1:0-2792 GCA_036381635.1 Lacipirellula sp. | reverse complement strand
ATCACTTCGACTATTTCCGCGGGCGGTGGAATGGGGCGCTGTACAGCGCACCACAGGACTGCCCGTGCGCTGCGGACGGATTGACGCCGGAAGCTGACGGCGGAATGTAGGCATCTCGCTCCGCGAGATGCTGCCTCTTGCGGAGCAAGAGGCATACACTACCGTGAGAAGCCCAGGCTGAAGCTGAAGATCTCGGTGTCGTCGAAGTCGGCGTGCGACACCGGATAGGCGAAGTCCAGCGCGATCGGCGCGGGGCCCATCGCCGGCACGGTGATCCGCAGGCCCAGGCCGGGGGCCACGCGGAAGTCGTTGATCGTGACATTCTCCTCGACCGTGCCGAAATCTACGAAGGCGACGCCATGGAGCATGTCGTCGGCAGTTATCGGAAAGAGGTACTGCACGCTATTTAGCCACTGGAACTCGCCGCCCAGCTCGACGCCGTTTCTCATCGGCGAGGCGCCGCGGAAGTCGAAGCCGCGCATCGTGGCAAAACCGCCCGCGAAAAAGTGCTCGTAGATCGGCGTATGCGTCCCCGTAAAGCCGATGGTCGTGCTGTAGCTCAGCACATGCCGACCGGAGTGATCGGGACGCTCATACAGCCTCCAGTATTGGCGGAAGTCGAGATCGACGCGCGGATAGTCGAACGTGCCGATGACCTGCTCGCCGCCGATTTCCAGATAATGTCCTTGCGTGGCCAGAAAGGCACTGTCGCGGGTGTCGTTGATCACGGCCACGCGGAAGCCATGGAGCGAGTTGTCGCCCAGGACCTCCTGCAGCTCGGGTACGCCTTCAATGGCGCCCGTATTGGGATCGTCCAGGGCAACTGCGACCGGGTCATAGATTTCAATGTTCTCGCCCCGGTAGGACACTGTCGCCGACAAGTCGCGCTCCACCCATTGATGCCCCAGTGAGATTCGACCGCCGAGCCGTTGCTCCTTCCAATCGTCGAACCGCCGATCGAAATAAGAGCCACTCAGGCCCAGACTGATGGGGCGATCCATCAAATAAGGCTCCTGGAAGCTCACCAGGTAACGGTTCACTTCCGAGCCGGGCGCCGCGTCGATGCGGAACCGCTGGCCGGCCCCGCGGAAGGCGGACCCGTTGCGAACGTCCTCCCAGCTTGTGGGCAGACGGGTCCAGTCGAAGTTGCGCTCGTCCACCACGATATTGCCCACGACGCCGGCGTCAGAGTTCACGCCAAAGCCGACCATCAGCCGGCCGGTCTGGGTTTCCTGGCCCTCAATGAAAATGTCCACCGTCTGCTCCGGAAACATTTGCACGCCGGGCGCGGCATAGAGCGGACTGCTTGGGTCGACCGAGTAGCCCGGCATGGGGCCGTGGGGGTTGAGCGGCGTCGGAAAGACCGAACCCGCGGGCGGCTGCAGATTCGGCGACTGGCCGGTGTACGGCGAGTACTGCGCCGGCTGCACCTGGGCGTATGCCGGATTGGCGGGCGCCGTTTCCGGACCTGTCGCATGGACGACCTGGCCCCCGTAGGGCGATCCGGCCGATTGCACGGGCACTGTCGCGTAAGCTTGGTTCACCTGCGAAGCATCAGGGCTTTGGCCGCGAAGGCTTGCATAGGGATTCGCAGGCCGCTGGGCGACATGCGGGGCGGCGGCGCGATTGGGGGCCCACCAGCCTTCGCGCGATGCAACCGGCTCCGGGCTTTGACCGCGAATGACAAGGTCTTCCTGCTTTTGTTGCGGTTGTGGTTGAGCGGGTCCAGGAGGGCGTCGCGCCTCGGGATAGAGCTGTTCCGAGGTCGCGGGGAGCGCCGACTCGTCCCGCTTCAGCTCGGCGGCTTGCCAGCGCTGATAGTGCGCTTCGTCGTCGCAATAGACGTGCAGATCGGTGACTTCCCGTTCGTAGGAGGGGAGCACGACTGCCGGGGCCGCCGGTGGTTGCAATGATTGAGCGCCTGGCGGGGCCAGAACGCCTGGAGCGGCGACATCGGGACTTTGCCCGCGGATCGAGCTCTTGCCGGAGGCCAAGCCGAAATCCGCATCTTCGGGAATGCGGTACGTAATCTTCGGCTTCGTTCCGCTTGCCGGGTCCATATGGAACAGGCTGCTGGCGAGCAGCCGCCGCTCGCTCGCTCGGAGCTCGCGGATGTCCATGATTTGCCCAGGCCGCAGCGTGACGCGATTCAGCATGGTCTGGATTCGCGTGTGCGGGTTGTCGCCGCCGATGTGAACGAAGATTCGGCCCACGCGGAAGCGATCGCCTTCTTCGACTTCATAGACCAGATCCACTTGGCCCGGTTCTTCGAGGTACCTGATATCAGGCTTCACGTCGGCGAAGACATAGCCCTGACTGCCATAAAGCTCCGTGAGCCACTGCTGGTCCGTCTGCATCTTTGCCTGTTCGAACGGCTCGCCGGCCTTCAGCGTGAGGTTGGCCTGCATCGGCTCCGGCTCGAACTTTGTGTTGCCCAATACGCGGACGTCGCGAACCTTGTATTGCACTCCTTCGCGGATGACGAATGTCAGGTCGATCCAATCGCCGTCCTCGTTGTAGTCGAGCTTGCGGCTCACGAGCGCCTGGAAGTACCCGTGCGCCCGGTAATAGGAAGTGATCTTCTCGATGTCGGCGTCGATCTGCTCGCGGTCGAGGTAGCCTTTGAAGATGTACAGGATGGGCGGCTTCGATTCGATCAGCGTCTTCAAGCGGGCATCCGAGACAAAGCCGCTGTCGTTGCCAACGAAGTCGACGTCCCAGATCTTCTGCTTCGCTCCCTCGTTGATGAGGTACACCACGCCTTGATCAGTCGGCTTCGTCCCTTCGAGAAT
>DASVCM010000634.1:0-5165 GCA_036381635.1 Lacipirellula sp. | reverse complement strand
CAGCAAGCCGTTTTGAAGCCGGAGATGCTTGTGGACGTAACGTTTCTGGCGCCAAAGGCGACTGAAGGCGGCGAAGAGCTTGCCGAGAAGACTCGAATCTATCTCCCGCAATCGTTAGTTCATCGGGAGGAGGGCGGCTCTTACGTCTGGTTGGCCGACCAGTCGCAAGGCATCGTACGCCGAACCACGATTGCTGCTGGAAGGCCGCTGCCGAGCGGTCTGATCGAAATCACCGAGGGGCTTTCGATGGGAAGTCGCGTCGTGGCGCGCGGCCATGAGGATTTGACTGATGGACAGAGAATTCGCGTTGTCAGTGAGGACGCTACGGCAACCGCCGCATTCTCAGCCGCCGAAACGCCGCAACCGCAAGACCGCGAGGGGAAGGAAGGACGCTGATTCATGGCGCTTGTCGAGATTCGCAACCTCACGAAACGTTATCACAAAGGCGGTGAAACAATCACGCCGCTCGCGGACGTTTCGCTGGATATTGAAGCCGGCCAGCTCGTTTCGCTGATGGGCGCCAGCGGGACCGGCAAGTCCACGCTGCTCAATCTGATTGCAAGCATCGACCGTCCCGATTCTGGCAGCATCGTGATCGATGGCACGGATATCACCAAGCTGTCGCGGACGGCACTGGCCAATTGGCGCGCCGAAAACATTGGATACATATTTCAAACGCACAACCTCATACCGGTGCTTACGGCCTATGAAAACGTCGAAATGCCGCTTTTGCTCCTGCCGATGTCGCGCGCCGAGCGCCAACGGCGAGTTGACGTTGCGCTTCAAGCTGTCGACCTGACCGACCGAGCGGACCATTACCCGCGGCAGCTCTCGGGCGGTCAAGAACAGCGCGTCGGCGTAGCCCGCGCGATTGTCGCGCATCCTAAGGTCGTCGTTGCCGATGAACCGACCGGGAATCTGGATGACGTCACCTCGGTGCAGATTCTGAAGCTTCTACGGCGGCTCAATGAAGAACTGGGCGTTACCCTGCTTATGGTCACCCATGATGCCAGCGCCGCCGCGATTGCCGGCCGGCAGTTTGTGCTTGAGCACGGCAAGCTGAGTGAAAAGGACGGCCGGCGGCAGCGAGGCGATGCCGTCGCGAGCCGCTGAGGAGAACGTCTTGTTTAAGTTCCTGCCCTACTTGTTGAAGACGCTTTGGCGGCATCGCGCTCGTACACTTCTCACGGTGAGCGGTACGGGGGTAGCGCTGTTTGTCTTTTGCTTTGTCGGCGCCGTGCAGCAGGGGATGAGCGATCTTCAATCTCGCCAGGCCGCCAGGCAGTCGCTCGTTATGTTCCAGGCAAACAAGTTCTGCCCGGCCACCAGCCACCTCCCGCAGGACTACGCATCGAAGATCAAGGCGCTCGACGGAGTCCGCGAAGTCGTGCCGATCCAGGTGTTTACGAACAATTGCCGCGCTAGTCTCGATGTAATCGTGTTCTACGGCGTTCCCCCCGAGAAATTGCAACCGGCGCGGGATTTTGAACTCGCGTCCGGCAGTTGGGACGATTTCGAGCAGCATCAGGACGCTGCCGTGATCGGCGAAGCCGTAGCCCGTCGCCGCGGCCTGAAGACCGGCGACAAGTTTTCGATTGGCGAGATTACCGTCCAGATTGCCGGAGTTTTCACCTCGAGCGATCCGGCTGAAGAGAATTACATTTATTCCCACCTGGAGTTCCTTCAGCGCACCGGGGACGAGGATCTCGTCGGCACGGTCACGCAGCATGAGGTTTTGCTCCAGCCCGGCGTCGACGCGACGGCCAAATCCGACGAGATCGACGAGCTATTCCGCGGCGCCCAAGTGGAGACCGACACCCGACCCAAAGGCGTTTTCCAAGCGAGAAGTCTGGGCGATCTTACCGAACTGATCGGCCTGGCCCATTACCTCGGCTATGCGTGCGTTGGACTCGTCCTTGCGCTCGTCGCCACGACGACGGTTATGTCCGTGCAGGACCGCATCAAAGAACACGCGGTTCTGCAAACCATGGGATTCACAGGCTATCGAGTGTTTCAGCTCGTGATAAGCGAAAGTTGCTTATTAAGCATCGCCGGCGGTATCTTTGGCGTTGCGGCGGCAATGCTTGTTTTGCAAATGAGCCGACTCGCGGTTGGCGCCGAAGCAGTTACGATCGCCTTTCAACCCTCGTGGCCGCTGGCTGCGACTGGCGTCCTAGTGTCCGCCCTTGTCGGCGTCCTCGCCGGAATCGCGCCGGGTTGGCATGCCGCTCGGACCGAAATTGTCGCCGCGCTTCGCGCTTAGCGCTTGCTGCCGCCCTTGAGCAATCGCTATGCCGGGCGTTGTGTCAATGGAGCATCTGACGGCACAGCGGCTGACCCGAATCGCCAACTCCTTACTCAGCAAAAATGAGCCTGTCGGGACTCGAACCCGAGACCTACGGATTAAAAGTCCGTTGCTCTACCGACTGAGCTACAGGCTCAAAGTTATCTACCGTAACAACTGACTCGGCATTGCGTTCCAGCCTTCCGGAAGACCTGAACGCTTATCTAACGCCGCGCAGGGACTGCCATCCACAGAACTCGGCGCCTGGCTTTCACCGGCGGCGACTGAAGCCTCGTAAGATGGCGAAGAGCCCAATTCTACAGCTTCATGAAGCCGCACGAAACCTGCGAAATCATACTCGGGGCTTCTTCTCTTCCTGTTCGCCCCCGGTCGGTAGACGGAGAAAATTCGCGGCAACCTCAACTCCGGCGGCGCCTGGTCCGAACGGTCGCTTCTCCCGTCCTTCTTTGGTCGCTATCGCCCCGTCGTCCCATGGCCTGGCGCCGCGACGCGCTGCTGACTAAGCCACTCCACGAGATCCCGCAATTCTCGGGGAGTCATCTGCTTGATGAGATCCTCCGGCATTGCCGACAGGCCTTCGAAGCGGTCCTCGATTTCGGCGACGTCGACGACGATTTCCTTCCCCTCGGCGTCCACCAGAACGGCGCGATTATCGTTCTCCGAACGAAGAATGCCGGCGACCACCTTTCCTGTGCTTAGTTGAAGCACGGTTGTTTGAAAGCCTTCGGCAAACGTCTCGTTGGGAGTGACGATCGAAGAGAGCAATTCTTGTCGAGAGAGCCGCAGACCGACGTCGGCGAGACTGGGTCCGACAAGTTTTTCGCCGGGCGCGGTGGAGTGGCAACGGCGGCAGGCAAACGAAACGTTCTCTTCGAAGATGCGGCGGCCGACCTCCGCGTTGCCGCCGTGGAGGCTGGGGGCGAACTTTTCAAGCGGCTCCTCGCTGGCAAGCAGTCGCTCTTGGTACGACTTGGCCCGCGCGGCAATCTCAGGGTCCGTCGAACCGGCGCCCGCTTCGATGACTTCAATCAGCAGTTCGGGCGGGCACTTGCCCCCCTCAAGCAGGTCGAGCCATTTGCGCAAGGCGTTTTGCGCCTCGGGGGAGTCGAGCTTCGACAACATCAGGATGGCGGCTTGCTGCTCGTGGCAGGCGCCGGATTCGGCGACCTCGATCACCCGGCCGACCGCCTGATCCGGGAACCGCTGGAGCATGAGCTGCAGAGCGGCGGACCGCACTGCCGACTCGCCGGACTGCATGGCGGCGTCGATGGCTGCGATGGCCAGCGGCGTGGTCGCCGTCCGCAGTGCGGCGACCGCGCGAGCTCGCAGTTCCGGCGGCTGGCCATCGTCGGCGACGAGGGCTGCTACGGGTTGGTAGGCTTCCGCCACGCCGAGTTCCGCCGCCACGACTAGGCCGGCGGCGCCGCTGGATCCGGCGTCGGCCATTTGCGGCAGAGCGGCCTGGAGCGTCGCCGCCACTTCTGCAGCCGGCCGAGCCTCGACCGGGCGCCACGAGCCGTGCACGGGATCGCGCGGCGACGGGCTGGCCCAATGGCGGACGAGCGTCCATGCATGGTCGCGCATCGTGGGGCTGAGGTCCAACCTCAAACCGCAGCGGATGGCGGCGCGGAGGCTGGCCGGCGTTCGCAAGGCGAGATTCGCGGCCAGTGCGCGGCGGAGCATCGGTTCGTTATCCGACGGAACGCTCTCAACTGCCGCCGCCAATTCCTCGTAGACCCTCGGTAGCGGCACGTCCCAAATAACGCGGGCGGCTTCGGTGCGCACGCGAGACGACGGATCCGCAAGGAATTCCGCAACCCGATCTGACTTCTGTCGGCCAAGCGCGACGACGATCGCTAGCCGCTCGAACCGGCCGGCAGATTTCGCGGCGTCGACGAGTGCGTCCGTTGGCACGCCGGCAAGACCGACGACAGCCGCGTGTCGGAGGGCGGCATCGTGCTTCGCGTCGCGAGCGATTCGCAGCAACCCCGGAAGCGCTCGGTAACAATCGCTGAATTTGCCCAGCGCGATCGCCGCCGAAGCGCGGACTCGCGGCGACGGGTCGTCGAGCATGGCGATGAGCGGCTGGCCGATGCTTTCACGCAATTCTTGGTCTTGGGCCGCCCCGCCTCGGGCCAAGGTGCGAGCAACCTGGACGCGGACTTCCGACTCCTCGTCGCTGGCGAGGGTAATGAGCCGTGCGAAAAGCTGCGGATGCTCCTCACTTAGTTGTCCCATTGTCCAAATGGCATGAAGGCGGCCTAACAGGGGCGTCGCGGCCGACCGGGCCATCTCCAGCAACTGCTCCGCGACGGCTGGGCCGCGAGCCGCCAGATGTTTCTGCGCCGCCATTCGGACGCGCCTGTCGGCGTGCGCGAGGGCTGCGAACAACTCCTTCGCAGATAGGCGGTCGATGCGCTTTAACAGCTCTTCCGTTTCCGCTCGCTGCGCGTTCGCTGGTTCGTGGTCACTCACGATGCGATGAATCCGCCCTTTTCCGGCGCCGCTCCAGCCGTCGATCCAATCCAAGACATAAAGCGCCCCGTCCGGGCCGAAGTCGCAATCCGTCGCCAGCACGCCCTCGGCGAACATTTTCTCGGCAGCCAAACGGTAGGTTGCCCCCTGTTGCTCGAGCCAGAACTCGCGGACGCCGCTGGTGCCCGGCGTACCATGGAAGTCGCACACGAAAAAGGCGCCGTCATGCTCCGGCGGCAGGCCCGTGCCAGGATAGCGGATTAGCCCCGACGGCCCTTCGGTGATATGCACCAGCGGCGGAACGATCGAGGCGGGCTGATCGTCGTTCTGCGTGTGCCAGATCTTCTCGCGATTGAACGGCCCGCGGTCCGGCAGGTACTGGTAC
>DASVCM010000633.1:0-9570 GCA_036381635.1 Lacipirellula sp. | reverse complement strand
TCCAATGCCTACGCCCGCGGGCTGTTGGACGGCATCATCGCCTACCAGCGCGAGCACGAGCTGTGGTCGATCTACGTCGCCGAGCAGCAGCGCGGCGCCCAGCCGCCCGACTGGCTGAAGAACTGGCGCGGCGACGGCATCATCGCCCGAATCGAAACCGAGCCGATCGCCGCCGCCATCCGCCGCACGCGCCTGCCCACCGTCGACGTCAGCGCCGCGCGGCTGGTGAAGGACATTCCCTGGGTCGAGACCGACGATCAGAAGATCGCCGAGCTCGCCGCGGCGCATCTCATCGATCGCGGCTTCCGCACGCTCGCCTATTGCGGCGAGCCTCAGTTCAACTGGTCGAAGTGGCGCGAGGCAAGCTTCAAGGCCTTCGCCGAGGCCGCCGGCTGCGAGCACTTCACGTTCGAAGGCAAGTCGCCGCAGGACAAAGACTTCTCCTGGACGCGCGAACGCAAGCGGCTGATGTCGTGGATCGAGCGCGTGCCAAAGCCGCTGGGCGTGATGGCCTGCTACGACTTCAAGGGCCAGCAGATTCTCGACGTATGCCGCGACCTCGGCGTCGCCGTCCCGGAGCAAGTGGCGGTCATCGGCGTCGACAACGACGTTCGCCTCTGCCGCCTCTGCACGCCGCCGCTCTCCAGCGTCATTCCCGACACGCACCGCACAGGCTACGAAGCGGCCCAACTGCTCGACCGCATGATGCGCGGCGAGCCGGTCGACAACGGCGCCACGCTCGTGCCGCCCATCGGCATCGCCGAGCGGCAATCGACCGACGTGTACGCGCTGGACGATCCGCACATCGTGGCGGCGATGCGGTTCATCCGCGAGCGCGCCTGCGACGGCATCACGGTGGCTGACGTGCTGCGCGTGGTGCCGCTGTCGCGCCGCAAGCTCGAACAGCGGTTTTTGAAGCTGGTCCACCGTTCGCCGTACGCTGAGATTTCGCGGATCCGCATGGAGCGCGCCTGCCGGCTCCTGCGCGAAACGTCGCTCCCGCTGCGGGAGATCGCGCGGCGCTCGGGATACACCGATCCGCTGTACCTGTCGCGGGCGTTCAAAAAGTATGTCGGCGTCTCGCCACGGCAGTATCGGAAGGAAGGGCCAGCCGCCCGCGCCGCAGGAGGCGAACACTGACTCTGCAGGCCGCTTGCCCTTCAGACTCGCCTAACGTGGTTTGTGGGCTGGCGCAGTGGTCGCAGATTGCCGTTATCACCGCCCGCAGCAGACCGAAGACGCGCGGGGACGGCGACAATTCGGCGGTTTCGGACCATTTCGGCAGTTCGGAACATCGTTTTCAGCCTCGGCCCACGTCTCGCGGGCGTTGGCGCCCGTTCTCTGCATTGGTTCCCGGCGAAGCTCCGGCTTTGCCATGCTTGCACGATGGAGGAACGTTATGAATCAACAGGACTTTCAAGGCTGCATCGACGCCTGCCTGCGATGCGCCCAGGAGTGTGAAAACTGTGCCGACGCGTGTTTGCGTGAGAAGGATGTGGCGAAAATGGCCGAGTGCATTCGGCTGGATCGGGACTGCGCCGAGATGTGCTGGACGGCGGCGGCCTTTATGAGCCGCGGGTCGCGGTTCGCGCAGGAGTTCTGCCGGTTGTGTGCGGATATCTGCGACACATGCGGCGCTGAGTGCCGTAAGCATAAGGTCGATCACTGCCAGCGGTGCGCCGACGAGTGCGAGCGTTGTGCCGAGGAATGCCGATCGATGGCGGGCGTGACGGCGTAGCTCGCATTCATTATTAAGGGCCGCGTTGCGAGTGCGTAAAAGGGCAAGCAACGCGGCCTTTTATGCTGCACACGGTTCGCGGCGTGCGTAGTTGTACTTTTGAGTCGCCTTATCCGGTGAAGTAGATGTATGCGGCGACGATAAGGGCCAAGAGCCCGGCGGATGTCGCTAGATCCAGCCCTGTCCAGCTCTGGCGGGTGCTTTGGCGGTCGGCTTCGCTGAGGGTACCGAAAGTTAGGCCGCTGATTCGCTCGTAGTCCGGCCGGCGGCTGAGATAGCTGACGAGGATCATCGCCGCGGCGCTGATGGCCAGGATGATGATGCTGAAGTATTGGAAGTAGATTCTGTTGACGATCCAAAGGAACGAGCCTTCGGCGTAGGCGTTGCCGGTAGCTTGGGGGATGGTGTCGACTGCCAGGCGGAACAGGCCGACCAGGAAGCCAACGACAAGCGCGGCCAGGCAGCCGGCGGCGTTCAGCCGTTTCCAGAACACGCCCAGGAAGAAGACCACGAAGATCGGCGGCGCCAGGTAGCCTTGTACCGATTGCAGGTATTCGTAGAGGCCGTGCGAGCCGCGGATCACCGGGATCCAGGCCATGCCGATCAGGACCATCACGGTGGTGGCGATGCGGCCGGTGCGGACCAGTTCCTTCTCGCCGGCGCCCGGGCGGAGCTTGGTGTAAAGGTCGATCGTGAACAGCGTGGCGCAGGCGCTGAAGACTCCGGCCAGCGAGCTCATGAGCGCGGCCAAAAGTCCGGCGACCACGATGCCGCGGATGCCGATTGGCAGGACGTTCAGCACCATCAGCGGGAAAGCTTTTTCTTTCACCGCGATCGTGCCGTCCTCGGCGGTCATCGCGCTGAAGTCCATGCCGGTGATTTCGCCGGCTTCGACTTTCTGAATGAGCGCCCAGGAGATGACGCCGGGAATGATGAAGATGAACACCGGCAGCAGCTTCAGGTAGCCGGCGAAGATGCAGCCGCGGCGGGCTTCGGTTTGGTTGGGGGCGCCGAGGGCCCGCTGGACGATGTACTGGTCGGTGCACCAATACCAGAGGCCGATGACGGGAGCGCAGATGAGCATGCCGAGCCAGGGAAAGTGACCGGAGAAACTGAAGTACCAAGCCTGACGAGTCACTTCGCCGGCGGCGTTTGTTTCGGAGACGGGCTGCCAGACGCCTTCGACGCCTTCAGGGACCAGTGGCTTCCAGAGGTTGAAGAAGTCGCTGCCGACGGTTTCGCGAAGTTCGCCCCAGCCGCCGACAGCCTGCAGGCCGTACCAGGTGACCAGCGCCGAGCCGATGATGAGGATGATTGTTTGCAGGGCCTCAGTGTAGGCGACCGCGCGGAAGCCGCCGAGCGCGGTATAGAGGCCGGTAAAGGCGAGGATCATGACCGAGCCGATCCAAAAGCTGTCGAGCCCGCCGAGGCTCATCTCCGGAAGGAGCGCGTCGAATACGATGCCGCCGGCGTAGATGCCGACGGCGATCTTGGTGACGATGTAGGCGATGAGCGAAATGATTGACAGCACGTAGCGCGACGCCGGCGAGAAGCGGCGCTCCAGAAACTGCGGCATCGTGAAGACGCCCGAGCGCATGTAAAAGGGCACGAGCAGCCAGCCGAGCACCAACAGGCACCAGGCGTGCAGCTCGTAATGGGCCATGGCCACCCCTTCGGTCGCGCCGGAGCCGGCGAGGCCCACAAGGTGCTCCGACCCGATGTTTGAGGCGAAGATCGAGGCGCCGACGATGAACCAGCCGAGCGAGTGGCTGGCGAGGAAGTAGTCGGCGCTCGTTTCCTTGTTCTTGAGGATGACCCACCAGGCGAGTCCCAAGAGCAGCGCGAAGTAGCCGGCTATGACGATCCAGTCGAGCGTTTCCATGGGGCGATCTTGCCTTTCGGGTTTATTGGAGAAGAAACCGGTCGAGAGTCGAGAGCGGAGGGCCGAGAGCCAGAATGCGTTTCGCTGATTGGCCCTCGACTCTAGACCCTCGACTCTCGACGCGCATCAATCCCTCCCCTAGCCCCTCCCTTCGAGGGAGGGGAATTTAGAGACTGTTATATACTCCCGGGGCGTCGTTCCAACGGAGGGTGCGTTTGAACTCGCGAAGCCGCGTGTCGGCGTCGGTCACCACGCACTCGACGCCCCACATCTCGGCGAGGTCTTCGAAGTGCTCGACCGTCAGCGCCTGGCTGAACGTCGGGTGGTGCGAGCCGCCCGCCTGAATCCAGGCGGCGGCGGCCGTTTTGAAATCGGGCTGCGGCCGCCAGAGGGCGCGGGCGACGGGGAGTTTCTTAAGCGGCTTAGGCGGCGGCACGACTTCCAACTCATTGACGACCATGCGAAATCGGTTCCCCAGATCGACGAGGGTGACATTGACGGCAGGTCCGGGCGGAACGTCGAACACCAGCCGCACCGGGTCCTCCTTGCCGCCGATCCCCAAGGGGTGAATTTCACACGCAGGTTTGCCAGCGGCGATCGACGGGCAGATTTCGAGCATGTGGGCGCCAAGAACAAGCTGTTCCTCCTCCTTGAGGTGGTAGGTGTAGTCCTCCATGAACGAGCTGCCGCCGGGGAGGCCGGCGTTCATCACCTTCGCGGCGCGAAGCAGTGCGGCCGCCTTCCAGTCGCCCTCGGCGCCGAAGCCATAACCGTCGGCCATCAGCCGCTGGACGGCGAGGCCGGGGAGCTGCCGGATGCCGTGAAGGTTTTCGAAGGTGTCCGTGAAGCCGACGAAGCCGCCATCGCTGAGGAAGCTGCGGAGGCCCAGCTCGATGCGGGCCGCGTCGCGAAGGGCCTGGTGGCGTTCCCCATTTGCGACGAGCGACGATGCAAGCACATAGGCCGCTTCGTACTCGCCGCAGAGGTCGTCGATCGCCGCGTCGCTGACCTCCTCGATATGGCGAGCGACGTCGCCGAGGCCGTAGCCGTTCACGGAGTAACCGAACTGGAGTTGGGCGGCGACTTTGTCGCCTTCGGTGACGGCGACTTCGCGCATGTTGTCGCCGATGCGGGCGATGCGCGCGGCGCGGGCGTCGTGCCGGGCGGCGGCGGCGCGAGTCCAGACGTCGATGTCGTCCACTGCCGCGGCGTCCTGCCAGTGGCCGACGACCACTTTACGGTTCAGCCGCATCCGCGCGGCGATGAACCCGAACTCCCGGTCGCCGTGGGCCGACTGGTTCAGATTCATGAAGTCCATGTCGATCGTCGACCAAGGGAGCTCGCGGTTGAACTGCGTGTGGAGGTGAAGCAGCGGCTTGTTGAGGAGCTTCAGCCCGCCGATCCACATCTTGGCCGGCGAGAAGGTGTGCATCCAGGCAATGACGCCGATGCAGTTGCCGGTCGAGTTGGCCGCGAGCATCACGTCGCGGATTTGCTCGGGCGTCGTGAGGACCTGCTTGAAGATGATGCGAACGGGGATCTGCTCGGCGGCGTCGAGGGCTTGGGCGATTTGCTGCGCGTGCCGCTGAACCTCCTGGAGCGTTTCCTGGCCGTAGAGATGCTGACTGCCGGCGAGGAGCCAGACTTCGAATTGGTTGAGATCGATGGTCGACATGGAGGTGAGTACTCGCGGAGGTCGCGCCGGCGTATGTTCTAGCGCTGGCCGTAGTAGGCGTCTTTGCCGTGTTTGCGGTTGTAGTGCTTATCGACGAGGTACTTCGGAATGGATGGGGCGCCGGGGTTCAACAGGTACGTATCGATCGCCATGGCGGCTGAAGCTTCCAGGGCGACGGCGTTCTTGACCGACTCGGCGGCGTCTTTGCCCCACGTGAAGGGGGCGTGCCCGGCGACCAAGACCGCGGGCATGGCGACGGGGTCGAGCTTCGCGAAGCATTCGACGATGACGCGTCCCGTGTTGAGCTCGTAGGCTTCGTCGACTTCACGCTCGGTGAGCTGGCGCGTGACGGGAACCGTGCCGTAAAAGTGGTCGGCGTGCGTCGTGCCAAAGCAGGGAATATCGCGCTCGGCCTGGGCGAAGGCCACGGCCTTTGGGCTGTGGGAGTGCGTAATGCCGCCGATACAAGCGAACTTCTGATAGAGGAGCCGGTGCGTAGGCGTATCGGACGAAGGCTTGAGCGAGCCGCCGACGACTTCACCGGTTTCGAGGCTGACCACCACCATGTGCTCAGGCTTGAGCGCATCGTAGTCGACGCCGCTAGGTTTGATGACCATATAGGCGCGATCCGATGAGACGGCGCTGACATTGCCCCAGGTGAGCGTGACGAGCCCGTGAGCGACCAGCGCGAGGTTCGCCTGGTAGACTTGTTGCTTGAGGTCGTCGAGCATGGGGAGTTCAGCTTTTTCGAACGGCGTTGCGGATGTTGATCAGCTCTTTCATTATGCTCGCCAGCGAGCCGTTGGAGGAAGTTATCCCGAAAGCATCGTGCAGCCGTTTGTACACTGGGTAAAGCCGTCGGTAGACGGCGGCGTCCTGTGGATTCGGCTCGTAGACCTCGTCGCGGACGCCCGTCATTTTGGCTTGGGCCGCCGGCACGCTTGCATACGCCCCCGCGGCGACGGCGCCGAAGATGGCGGCGCCCAGAGCGCACGTCTGAGAAGAGCGGCTGACCTTCATCGGACGATTGCAGACGTCGGCGTAAACCTGCATCACCAGCGGATTCTTTTCGGCGATGCCGCCGCAGTTGACGACCTGCTCGACCTGCACGCCGTACTCTTCCAAGCGGTTGATGATCGTCAGGCCGCCGAAGGCCGTGGCTTCGATGAACGCACGGTAGATTTCGGGCGCGGTAGTGTGGAGCGTTTGCCCAATGAGCAAACCCGTGAGGAGCGGATCGACCAACACGGTGCGATTGCCGTTGTGCCAATCGAGAGCCATCAGGCCCGACTCGCCTGGCCGAAGGCGCGCGGCGGCTTCGGTAAGGTTCTTATGGGCCGCGTCGCCGGCGCCGAACTCGGCGGGCGAGAAACGCCTGACGAACCAATTGAAGATGTCGCCGACGGCGCTCTGGCCGGCCTCGAGCCCGTACATGCCAGGGAGGATCGACTCGGGGACGATCCCGCACAGGCCGGGGATGTCGGGCAAGTGAGAATCAAGCGGCGCGACCATGCAGTCGCAGGTGCTGGTGCCAATGATCTTCACGAGAACGCCCAAGCCGCAGCCGGCGCCGACGGCGCCCATGTGGGCGTCGAACGCGCCGACTGCGACGGCGACGCCCGCCGGCACGCCGACCTTCTCGGCGACTTCCGGACACAGGCGGCCGGCGAGATGATTTGACGGGACGGCTTTCGCTTCATAACGGAAGCGAGACAGGCCCGGCTCGAGGGATTCGAGAAACTCGGCGCTCGGCAGGCCGCCCCAATCTTCGTGGAAGAGCGCCTTGTGTCCAGCGGCGCAGATGCTTCGCGCCATCTTATCAGGGTGGGCGTTGCCGGTGATGTAAGCCGGCACGAAGTCAGCAAGTTCCACCCACGACGCGGCCGCCTTCGCAACGTGCGGCGCCGTGCGCATGCAGTGGAGAATCTTCGACCAGTACCATTCTGAAGAGTACCGGCCGCCGCACTTGGCGAGGTAGGGATAATCGCCAGCAGTTGCCTTTTGCGTGATCTCCTCGGCCTCGGCATGAGCGGTGTGATCCTTCCACAGCCAGGCTTGGGCCGCCAGATCGTTGGCGAACGGCTCGGTCAACGCCAGCGGCACGCCATCGCCATTGACCGGCAGGGGAGTCGAGCCGGTCGTATCGACGCCGATGCCGACGACGGCCGCGGGATCGAAGCCGACGTTTTGTTTCGCCTTCTCGACGGCGCGACCAACGGACGCCGTGAAGCCGTCGATGTAATCGAGGGGGCTTTGGCGGGCGAGATTGGGATCCCTCGAATCGAGGAGGATGCCCGCCTCCCCGCGGCGATAATCGAATACGTCCGTGGCCAGTTCTTCGCCGGTTGCAATATCGACGACCAGCGCCCGCACGCTGTTGGTTCCGTAATCAACGCCGATTGCGAAACGGGCTGACATATTGTTCTCATGTTGCATTGCATGCTGCGTAGTTCGACCTGCGCGAAGCACGCGCGTCGTCATCGTGAGCGGAGCGAAGGATCCAGCGTAACGTCAGATTCTTCGCTTCGCTCAGAATGACTTCCTTGCACTACGCACACCTTTCCATCATTACTAGGTTCGGTGCTTGCGGCGGAATTGGGAAGGGCTCTGGCCGACGTGTTTCTGAAAAACCTGCGCGAGGTAGACGCTGCTGCTAAAACCTGAGGCAGCCGCCACCCGCGGCACCGGCAGATCGGTCTCCATCAGCATCCGCTTGGCGCGTTCCAGACGCACTCGCTGGAGTTCTTGATAGGGCGTGCGGCCGACCACGTCAAAAAACCGAATCTCCAAGGCTCGCCGCGACATCTGAACGTGATCGACCACGTCCTCGATGCCGATGTTTCGCGCCGCGTGATCATGGATGAACTGGATCGCCGCGGCGATGTCGGGATCGTAGACCGCGGTGGCCTGCGTCGAGCGGCGCTCGACCACGCCCACCGGCTCGACCACCAGGCGCTGCGGCTCGGTCGAACTGCCGTTCATCAGCCGGTCCAAGAGCGCCGCGGCGCGATAGCCGCCGGCGTCGGCGTTCAGCGCGACGCTCGAAAGCGTCGGCGTCGCTAGCTCGCACAGCAGATCGTCGTTATCGACGCCGACCACGGCCATCTCCAGCGGCACCTTCACGCCCGCGCTGCGACAAGCGTCGAGCACTTGCCGGCCGCGATCATCGTTGCAGGCCATCACGCCGATCGGCTTGGGCAGTTCGTTGAGCCACGACGCGAGGATATCGTGCTCGCGTTCCCAGGAGGACTGAGGGCTGTTGAACGGAGGGTCATAAATGAGCGGCGTGAAGCCGCGCGCGGCGAGCGCCTCGACGAAGCCCTCCTCACGGTTCTTGGACCACATACGCCCCGGCTCGCCGACGTAGGCGAACTGCTCGTACCCGCGATCGAGCAGATGCTCGGCGGCCAGGCGGGCGGCGTTGCGCGAGTCAGACACAATCTCGCTGAGCTTGGCGAGCTCGGGCATCTTGAGCGGTATGTTCTGCGAATAGTCGAGGATGACTGTCGGCAGCTTAGCTGCGCAGATCGCCTTGGCCGTGGCCAGAGTCTCGACCCGCGCGATGATGCCGTCGCCGCCCCACTGCTTCATCTGCGGCAGGGCTTGAGCGAAATCGCCCGGCGTCACGAACAGTTCCCAGGGCCCGTGATGCCGCGCGTACCGTGCGATGCCGCGGAGCATGTTGCGGCCATAGCCGCGCGACGTCTCGATGAGCAGCGCGATCTTCGGCGTGCGGACAGGCATCGTCCTGGGACTGTTGGAGCGGCGGCTGCCGGGCCGACGGCCGGAGGATGTACGAACCTTTTCACGAACGGCGGCAGGTTTCACGAGATTGACGAGCGCTTGCGATTGGAGGAGTGAGCATCGAACGACGCGCGGTCTATCGTACCGCATCGGCTCCCAATCGTCGCCTCTGACGGAGCGAGAAAACTGCCGCAGCGGAGCACAACATAAGGACAGCGGCTGACGGCTCGGGAATAGCGCTGGCGGCGGCGACGGCCGACGGGTCGCCGAATCGGGATCTCCAATTGGCCAGATCGGCGGCGTTGACGGCGCCGTTGGCGTCGGAATCGCCCTGACCGTTGGTCGCGCCGGCATTGGTTCCGAGGTTGCGCTGCCAAAGGAGCAGGTCGCGGCCGTCGACCGTGCCGCTGTTGTCGAAGTCGGCGTCGATCACCGCGCTGGCGTAGTTGACCGAGCTACGGGCGATGGTGCCGTCGGTCAGCGAAAACTGAAACCGCAAGTCATCGCCGGCGAGCGTCGTGTTGTACGCGT
>DASVCM010000632.1:0-2607 GCA_036381635.1 Lacipirellula sp. | reverse complement strand
GCGCCGTTCTCGCCATGCGGCAGACGATCGATCACGCGAACCGGCGCTGGCGCATCGGCGAAGTTCTCGACGACCAGGCGGAACTCGAAGTTCGTTTCCCGATTGCCGCCCTGAACGCTTTCAGACTTGTCGACCAGCTCGCGGCGGGTCCGCAGTTGCGGGTCGGCGCCAAAACCGACGACAAACTTCTGCCCGCGAGCGACCGTGGGGATTTCGCCGCGGCCGACGAACCGGCCGTCGAGGTACGCGGTCATGGGCCCGGCGAGCAGATCCTCCTCGCCGGAGTTCTTCAGCTCCGCCTCGCGGTAGACGTAGGAAGTGAGGACCGGCACAGCGACGTGGTAGAACTGGCTGTCCATCTCGGTTTGCATGATGCGAACCATCTGCTGGTCCGTGCGGCTGGCGAGGCTGACGCCGGCGCTGAGGCGGTAGCTGAGGCTCGGGCCGTCGCGCTCGGCGTCTTCACTGCGGAGCACGCTGATTGTCGTCGCGTCGCCGTTGAGCTCCAACTGCTGAACGGCGCAGCCGTACACGTTCAGGTCCCAGCTCAAACGGGTGACGTCGCTGAAGTTCACGGCGTTGTTTACCGCGGCGCCAAACTCGGTTCGCTGCGACCGCAGTTCGGCAAGCTGGTCGACCACCTGGCTCTTCGACAGCCCGCGGCCGTAGATGAGTTTCGGAAGCTGCCCATCTGCCGCTTGCTGGACTTGGGCGGTCGCTTCCACTTGCTGCGGTCCAGGATCGGCCGAGAGCGTGACATGAAACGGCGCCAGGCCAGGTCCAGCGGCGCTGAGCGCAGGCGAAGCGGTGGAGAGCGTCAATCGTACGTCGTTCCAGTCTTCGCCGGTAAGCTGGTGGATGAGGGCGTTGTACTCGACGCGGACCTGCTTGCGATCGCCCTCGGCGCGCATCGTGTAGCTCGGCGACCAACCGCAGTTGCCGACGAGGTAGTTCAAGCGAATCTCGGTTGGACCGTCGCCATTCTTCTGAGCGAAAATGACCGCCTCGCGCAGCGTCTTAGAGGCGCCTGCGGTGATTTCATCCCGCTTGCGTTTCAGTAGCTCAAGCTCCTCGTTTAATTCGCGGAGCTGGTTCGCCAGTTCCACTTCTTCTTTGGCGATGGCATCGTGCTGCGCGAAGGCGAACGTGGTCAGCCGCTCCAAGGCCTCGGCGTCCAAGACGCCTTTCGACAGGTCCGTCTGCGCCGTCGGCGCTACGAACCCCTCGAGCTTGAGCAAGTATTCCGAGCGCTTGGCGAGCAGCGCCTGGCGCTTCTGCGCGAGGTCGATTTGCTTTTGAGTTTCAAGAATCTGATCGTCCAGCTTGCGGACCTCCTCGCGCGGCTGCTCGCCGACGGCCCGCGTGTGGAAGCGCACGGCCCGAATCTCGACGGCGCCCGAGCCCTCGGCGAACAGGCTGTCGGGAACGATTTGTTCCGGCAGACCGCCGACGACGATCTCCATGCGGCCGGCGGCGCCTTCGACAGGAACGGCGCGGGTCACTTGAGCCTGGCCGCGGTAAAGAGTCACCTCGGTGACGCGGCCTTCGAGCGGCTCGGCCCCAGTCGCCGGCAATGCAGCAAGATTCAGCGAAGTCGAAAATGCGCAAGCGACCACAGCAAGTTGCGAATAGCGGAGCATCGGAAACCTCCTTGGGGGACGAGAAACGCGCCACTTGCTGTTCTACGAAGGCGCGGCCTGGCGCCACAATGCTGAAGGGGTAACGAGTTTGTAACGGCGCGCTGTTTGACGCAGCGGCAGCGCCGGGCCATCATGCTGTCGGAGTGTTATTGATCATTGCAAGAGAGGGCGAAGCTCCTGCCGAACCGAGCGCTGGTGCGGGCTTCCCGGCTCGGCGCGAGCGTCGTCCTCCCAGTTGCACCTAGAAAAGGTATTCGCATGTTCTGTTGCACGCTGACGTGGTGCTTCTTAATGCTTGGAAGCGTTGGCGCGCTTCACGCCGAGGTAGAGGTCGACAAACAGATCGTCGGCCGTTCGCTCGACGGCCGGCCAATCGAGTGCCTGGTCCTGGGCGAGGGCGACGACGTCTTCTGGTACATCGCCACGATTCACGGCAACGAGGCCGCGGGCACCCCGCTCGCCGAAGAGCTTATCGAGTGGCTGAAGACGCACCCGGAGGAGCTGGAGGGTCGCAAAGTCGTGATCACGCCCGTCGCGAATCCCGACGGCTTCGCCGAGAACATCCGGCACAACAAGAACGGCGTTGACCTGAACCGCAATTTTCCTGCAAGCAACTTCGACGCAGAAGTGAAAGTGCACGGCGAGACGCCGCTGTCGGAGCCGGAAAGCCGCGCCCTGATGCGCGTGATGATGACTCACTTCCCCGACCGAGTGGTGACGATGCACCAGCCGCTCAACTGCATGGACTGGGACGGAGAGGAATCGAAGAAGATGGCCGCGGCGATGGCCGAGAAGTGTGATCTGCCCTTTAAGCAGGTCGGCACGCGGCCCGGTTCGCTGGGCGCCTTTGTCGGTCTCACGTTAGGAAAACCGATCGTGACGGTCGAACTCCCCGGCAACGCCGGCATGGACGGCGACAAGCTCTGGAATGAATACGGCGAAGCCATCATCGCAGGCTTGCGATACA
>DASVCM010000631.1:0-2120 GCA_036381635.1 Lacipirellula sp. | reverse complement strand
CCGCGTACTCGTTCACGTCGTAGCGGGCGAGCAGATCGCTCAATCGACGGTGCAAGTCTGAGGAACCGTCCGAGCAGCACGCAACCAGCGGCAGCGATTCAAGCTTCGGCTTATCACAGCACTCCGAGCCGTCGGCCGGCTGCTCGCAGCACTGGTCCTCGACCATCGACTGCGAGCAGCAGCCCGACTGCCCCTCGACGCTCGCGTAGGCGTTCAGATCAGCGCCGCTGTCGATCACCTGTACCGCACTAAACCCGGCGGCGTCCAGCCCGCTCTGGTACTCCTCAATCGGAATCGCCCCGGCAATGCAGCCGACATAGGCCATCAGGTCGCTACCAACTTCCGGCGGCAGCGGCTTTTTGAGCGCTATGTCGCTCACCGCCAGCCGCCCGCCGGCCTTGAGCACGCGGGCAATCTCCCGGAACACCGCCGGCTTGTCGGCCGCCAGGTTGATCACGCAATTGCTGATCACGCAGTCGACCGACGCATCCTCAAGCGGCAGCTTATCGATCGTCGACTCATAGAACTCAACGTTGGTAAGCCGCGCGTTCTGCGCATTCTTGCGGGCAAGCTCCAGCATCTCGGGCGTCATATCAATGCCGATCGCCTTGCCCGTCGGCCCGACCTTGGCCGCCGCGAGGAAGACGTCCAGGCCGCCGCCGCTGCCAAGGTCGACCACGGTCTCGCCCGGCTTGAGGCTGGCGAACGCCGTGGGGTTGCCGCACGACAGCCCCATGTTCGCCTCGGCGGGAATCGAAGCCAGCTCGTCGCCCGAATAGCCAAACGCCTCGGCGATGGCCTTCACCCCGGCATGGTCGCTCGACAGTCCCGCCTTGGCGACGTCGCCGTACTTCGATTGCACGACTTGCTCTACTGACATAGCTGTTGCACCTTTCTCGCGATGAGGTCGCGGACTTCTCGAAATTGTTCAGGCGGCAGTTCCTTCGGATCGGGGATTTGCCAATCCTCTCGTCGCGCCGCCTTGAGATTTGGACAGGCGTCGCCGCAGCCCATTGTCACCGCCACGTCGAACTGGACGTCCGGCAACTCGTCCAACGACTTGGAGTAATGGGCGGAGAGGTCGTAGCCCAACTCCTGCATCGCCTCGATCGCTTTGGGGTTGACCTTCCCCGACGGCCGCGACCCGGCGCTATACGCCTCGACCCCCGCCATGCGGGCAAACGCCTCGGCCATCTGGCTGCGATTGGAATTCTCGATGCACACGAACACGGCTTTCATCGGCTTGCCTCCCTATGACATTTCCAATAATATAGAAATATGGAATTGAAGCAAGCCGTCGTCGCACTCACCGCGCTGGCCCAGGAGTCGCGTTTGCGCGTCTTTCGACTCTTGGTCCCGGCCGGCGAAGCGGGCCTGCCGGCAGGCGAGATCGCCGAGCGCTTGGACATCCCGCCGGCGACGCTCACCTTCCACCTGAAGGAGTTAACCCACGGGGGCCTGGTCGACTCCCGCCGCGAAGGCCGCTCGATCATCTACTCGCTCCGCTGCCAAGGCATGAACGAGCTGCTGACCTTCCTCGCCCGCGACTGCTGCCGGAATCAACCGGAGCTATGCTGCTTGCCAGCGGCGCCGAAGCGCCGCTCGAAGACGGCTTGTGAGTGAGTAGGATGGGTTGGCCGCCTTCGGCAACCCATCAATTGCGTTGCGCTCTGATGGGTTGCCGCTGCGCGGCGAACCCATCCTACCAGGATCGCCGCCGGCGGGCTCGAAGGGTCGCGGCCGCGAGGGGGACGAGCAGCGCGGCGGCGCTCGGTTCGGGGACGCTTGCCAGGACGAAGCCGTTGAGGCGGGTGCGGTAGTCGCCGGTGCGGCCAGTGTCGGGATTGTCGTTGCGGAAGACGATGTGCTTGATCTGGTCCGGGGCGGTTACGTCGAAGGTGAATGTTTGCGGCGACTCGCTCAATGGAAAGTTGTCGACGACTACCGAACCGCCGAAGCCGGGCGTGGCGCCCAGGTCGCCGACTTCGATCTGCATGAGGTTGGGGCCGTCGCCGAGGACGAGCGAATCGTAGTGCCAGGTTGTCATGCGATACTGGCCGACCGGCAGGCCGAACATGTTCAGCGCCAGAAACCCACGCGAGCGACCGTCGGCAAACGCG
>DASVCM010000630.1:0-3298 GCA_036381635.1 Lacipirellula sp. | reverse complement strand
AAGGCGCAGCGCGTGTACGTGGGCGTGCAGCAGGCGGCGGAGCGCGGGCTGGTGGGCGTGTAGCGGCGCCGACTGGTCGCTAAAGCGACCAGTCCGTAGCGCGCGAGTTCAACGCCGCTCCTTTTCTAGTGCACCGACTGTAACGGCGGCGGGGTTGCTGCCGGAGCGGCAGGGCGCGAGTTTCGTGCGGGCTCTGCGTACGGCTCTGGTTCTGGCCGCAGTTGCTAGCGATTGTCGCCGATTGATTTCTGTATCGGGCGGGCGGCATTCTTGGGCTAGCGCAAGCGAAGGAGCGCGGCATGAAGGTATTGGCGACGTGGGCGTCTTCGTGCGCGGTGGTATGGGCGGCCCTCGGGTTTGCCGGGCGGGCAAACTGTGAGGAGGCTAAGCCGCAAGCGGCCGCCAAGCTGCGAAGTGAACCCTTAGAAGTAGCGGCGGCGGCGAGCGCGCCGGCGGCGATGCCGATCACTCCGCCGGCGGCGAAGGCGCCGTTGCGACTGCGGCATGGGGTGTTCAAGTTCAGCAGCTACCCGGCGGCGTGGACTTCGGCGCAGAGCTCGAACCGGTTGATCCTGGTGTTCGCCACGTCGCACAATTGCCCGCACTGCGTGCGGATGATTAACGAGACGTTTCAGGCCGGGCAGGTCCGCGACTATGTCAACGATTCGTTCGAGACGGTTTACGTCAACCGTAGCGAGCAGCCGGAGTTGTCGGCCAAGCTCAAGGTGCGGTGGTTTCCGACGACGCTGATCGTGGGGCCGAACAACCAGGTGCTCGACGTGATCGAGGGGTACGTCGACGCGCGAACGTTCTCGCGGCGGCTGCGGACGACGGTCGCGGCGCATCAGGCGACGCTGAAGCGGTGATAGATAGCCCGGCCATTCTGGCCGGAGCATCGACCGGCTTTGCAACTGCGTCGGCTCGCCCGGCCAGGATGGCCGGGCTATATAAGGGCGGGTTCGCGGGTGTGGGCATTGTCGAGCGCGCGGACGCAGCCTGGGGCGTCGAGGTCGACCTCGAACGTGATCGGGTAGCGGTAGCCGGCCGGCGGCTGGGGCTTCAGGCCCGGGACGCGGCGACAGACGCGTAGAGCGAATTCTTTGAGAGCCGGGCGCCAGCCGGTCAGCTCGGTGCGGCGCCAGGAGCCGCCGAGCAGTTCGCGAAAGTGGCGGTTCGCGAGGTAGACGTTGTTGCGGCGGGCGGCGCGCGGCGTCATGTGTTCGGTCGAGAGCGAGACGTTCAGGCCCTCGGTGTTCACCACGCGGTGGGGCGTGTGCTGCGGCCAGGTGATCATCTCGCCCGGCTCGAGGTCGTGCGCGACGGCCAGCTCGTCCCACTCGTTGCGGAAGTCGAGCTCTTCGGACTTCTCGCCGCAGAGGACGCCTTCGATCGTTTCGTCGGAGACCAGCCCCGACTCCAGCGGGTAGGCACACACGCGCTTGCGGCCGCGGAGGTGCCAGAGCATGTTCGACGGGCAGTCGAGGTGGTAGTAGACCATCGCGCCGGGCGAGGAGATCAATAGATTCGCCGAGTGGTTGTACGTATCGAGGCCGGGGCAGGCGGCTTCGAGGTTTTCGTAAAGTGCGAGCACGAGCTCGGCGTATTCGGGGTGGTGATCCATCACGCGGCGGACATTCAGCCAGATGCGGCCCGCACGGGCGGCTTCCAGCAGCTCGGCGGCGTCGAGGTTGCCGGCGCGGCCTTCCTGCCAGTCGCTGCGGCGCTCGGGGTCGCCGCCCATCGTGTTGATGCCGAGGTCGCGGCGCGGGTGGCGATCGAGCAGGTTAATAAGCTGGTCGTCGTCGAACAGCTCCAGTTCGTTCAAGCGATGCTGAGCGACGAAGATGTTCCGCTCCATGCGGGCGGCTTGTTCGGGGGTCCAGTTGGCGAGGAGGCGCAAGGGGTGAGGCATCGGAGGTACTTCCGCGCGGAGGAGGGTGATAAGGGGAGGCTTCGCAAGAATAGGTCGCGCCGGAGAAGCGAGGCGCCGAGGGTGAGTGAGCCACGCCGCCTGGTTTTGGCTGTGCGGTCGTTACAGACGATATAGCCCGGCCATCCTGGCCGGGCGCTCCAGTCTGGTCATCTCGCTCCGCGAGATGATCCTCTCGCGGAGCGAGAGGACTACACTCCGACCAGGATGGCCGGGCTATTTAAAGAGCCGTTTGGCGGCGGCGGGGCCGCGCTGGGCGATGGCGGCTTCGATTGCCGCGGTTTGCTCGGGGGCGAGCTGCCAGCCCATGGCGGCGGCAGTTTCTTCGATTTGCCACGGGCGCTTCGCGCCGCAGAGGGCGACCGTGATGCCGGGCTGGTGGACCGTCCAGTTGACGACCAGTTGCGCGACCGTTCGGCCGGCGTCGGCGGCAATCTCGCGCAGGCGGGCGACGAACGCCTGGTTTCGCTCCCACTCCTCGCCTTGGTACTGCGGATAGGTGCGCCGCGAGTCGCGCTGGTCGAGCTTGTCGGCGTCGAGCTTGCCGGCAAGCAGCCCCTTCATCAGCGGCCAGTACACGGCGACCGAGATGTTCTGCGAGATGCACCAGGGAACGGTTTCGCGCTCGATGTCGCGCTGCAGCATGTTGTAGGGAAGCTGCACGGCGGCGAGCGGGCAGGCGGCGTGGAACTGTTTGAGCTGCTCGAGCGTGCAGTTCGAGGCGCCCGCGGCGAGCGTCTTGCCGGACTCGACAAGTCGGCGAATGGCGCCGGCGGACTCGGCCACCGGCACGCTGGGATCGGGCGAGTGAAGGTAGTAGAGCTCGACGCGGTCTGTGCCGAGTCGCTGGAGGCTCTCATCGCACTCGCGGAGAAGCGTTTCGGGCCGGGCGTCTTGCTCCTGCTTGCCGGCGGCGTTGTAGTGGATGCCCCCCTTGGTGGCGATCACCGCTTCGTCGCGGCGACCGTCGAGGGCGCGGCGGATAAGGTTCTCGCTCTCCCCCTGCGGGCCGTAGCAGTAGGCCGTGTCGATAAAGCTGACGCCGTGGTCAAGCGCACTGCGAATTGTCGCGATGCTGTCGGCGTCGTTCACATCGAGCGTCGTGACGCCCGCAATCGGCCAACAGCCGAGGGCTACAGGAGAAACGTCTAAATTGCCTAGCGTTCTCATTTCAAGAATACTTGAACAGGAGTGAACAGAGGAAACAGAGAAGAATAAAAGAAAGTGACGAAGAAAGAAGTGTAATGGCTTACATAATTCCTGTTCTTCCTCTGTTACCTCTGCTTCCTCCTGTTCAATCCCTTTCTTTCCCATTCGCGCCGGGGAGCATCATGCGGGAGACGCCGTCGGTTAGTTTTTCGACATGGA
>DASVCM010000629.1:0-5254 GCA_036381635.1 Lacipirellula sp. | reverse complement strand
CGTGAGGAACTTGCCGTCGCGGCCGCTAAACGGACCGTCGTTCACGCGGAACGTCATGTGGAGCGTCGGCTCGTCGACGTGCACGTGGGGCAGGGCGTGCGGCTCGTCGGCATCGGCCACCGTGTCGCCGATCTCGATCGGCTCCAGGCCGACGATCGCACACAGATCGCCCGCGGCGACTTCGTCGACTTCCACCCGCTCCAAGCCTTCAAACGCCAGGAGCTGCACGACCTGCTTCCGCGAGACTTCGCCCAGGTGATCGATCACCGCGACCCGTTGCCGCTTCTTGATCGTCCCTGCATGCACGCGGCCGATCGCAATCCGGCCGACATAGTCCGAGTAGTCGAGCGTTGTCACCTGAAACTGCAGCGGCAAGTTCGCCTTCCGGCCGTCGTCCGGCGCTGGGACGTGACCCACGATCGCCTCGAACAGCGGCTGCAGCGACTGGCTCGGCTTGTCCAGATCGGTGGTCGCCCAACCCTGCCGGGCCGAGGCGAAGATCGTCTGGAAGTCGAGCACCTCGTCCGGCGCATCGAGATCGACCAGCAGGTCGAACACCTCGTCGACCACCTCGTGCGGCCGCGAGTCGGGACGATCGACCTTGTTCACCACGAGAATCGGCTTCAGCCCCCGCTCGAGCGACTTCTGCAGCACGAACCGCGTCTGCGGCATCGGCCCCTCGTAGGCGTCGACCAACAGTAGCGTGCCGCTGGCCATGTTCAGCACCCGCTCGACTTCGCCGCCGAAGTCGGCGTGGCCCGGCGTGTCGATCAGGTTGATGCGGTACATCTGGCCGTCGCTAGCCTGGTAGGCGACTGCGCAGTTCTTGCTGATGATCGTGATCCCCCGCTCCCGCTCCAGGTCGTTGGAGTCCATGATCAGCCCGTGCTGCCCGCCGGCGAGCTTGTTCAGCTCCTCATCGCGGTACAGGCCGGATTGGTAGACCAGCTTGTCCACTAGCGTGGTTTTGCCGTGGTCGACGTGGGCAATAATCGCCACGTTTCGGAGGCGGGACGGCGGTACAACAATTCGATCGCGAGCCATGGGCGCACTTGGGGACCAGCGGGAACCATCGCGCACCAGCGCGGTGCACGAAAGAAGCGGGGGCCGAAATTGTACGGCAGAAGAAGGCTGACGGCTATTGGCCATCAGCCAGCTTCGTCACCCCGAGGTCCGCCGAGGGGTCCGGCATGCACCCTTGCCGGCCGCGGTCGCGACACGCCTCAACGCGACCGGCTCGAAGCTTCCGACAAACGGCGATAGCTAAGTTCCATGGTTGCACTTACTGTGCTCCCGCCATGGTACCGGCGCACCGGGAGCCGCCGGAACTCAATCCGGACCCCTCGGCAGACCTCGGGGTGACAGGGTTCTCAGCCCTCACTCAACTTGTTGGGGTTTTCCCGCCGGTCTATACTTTAACAGGAAAGTAATGTTGTAACGGCGAGCCCTCCCCGCAAAACCCGCCCCCTCGCCAGGTTCGCAACACCCACGAGACGCACTTTGGGACAGCGTGGTGTTTGAAGAGCCAGCGTCGAACGAGCCGGCGTCATCCAATGGCGCCCCTGGTAAGCCAAAGATCCTCTATCTCGGCGGCGCCCACGATGCGCAGGTCGATCTTCAGCGGCGGTTCGGCGAGGAATTTGAAATCGTCCCGCTGAATTCCTCGCTCAAAGCCCTGGCCCTGATGGGTCGCGGCGATTTTGCCGGCGTTTATGTCGACGCCGACCGCTTCGCCGAAGCCAGCGACGTCGGCCGCCTCCTGCAGAACGACCGCATCCTGCAGGGAATGCCCGACGGGGTGGTTCTCATCGACTCGGAGAACCAGATCATTTGGGGCAACGGCCGGCTACGCGATTGGACTAAACAGGACAACGTAGTCGGCCAAGACTTTTACCAGGTCTTCGGCGCGCCGGAGATTATGGGTCCTGACTTCTCGCCGTTCCGCACGGCTCTTGCGGCGCGGCTGCCGACGACCTCGGTCCTTCGCTGCAGCGACAATCGCTACTACCGCCTCCACGCGGCGCCGGTGCTCAACTCCTCCGAACCGGCCCAGCATCTGATCGTCACGATTCACGACGTCACCGACGAAATCCTTCAACAGCAGAAGCTGGCGGCCATCCATCAGGCGGGGGCCGAGCTTGGCGACCTCGTGCCCGAGGATGTCGCCGACCTCGACTACGACGAGCGGGTCAAGCTCCTCAAAGAGAATATCCTGTACTGCATGCAGGATGTGCTCCATTTGGACGTCATCGAGATTCGCATGCTCGATCCGCAGTCGGGCGAGCTTAGGCCGCTGATGGCCGTCGGCATGGAGCCCGAGGCCGAGGCCCGCACGCTCCACGCGTCCGAAGAAGCGAACGGCGTCACGGGCTACGTGGCCGCGACGGGCAAGAGCTACGTCTGCGGCAATGCGGAGAACGACCCCCTGTTTCTCCAAGGCTGCCGCGGCGGGCGAAGTTCGCTCACCGTACCCCTGCTATTGCACGACAATGTGATCGGCACGCTCAATGTCGAAAGCCCCGAGGCCGACGCTTTCAGCGAGAGCGATCTGCAGTTCCTCGAAATCTTCGCCCGCAGCGTGGCGCTGGCGCTGAACACGCTGGAACTGCTCGCCGCGGAGAAGGCCGCAATGGGCGCCGCGGCCATCGAAGCGATCCACGCCGCGGTCGCGCTGCCGGTGGACGATATCTTGAACCAGGCCGTGAATGTCTTGGAGCGCGCCCGGGACGCCAATCTGGAGCCCGAGATCACCGCCCGCCTCGAAGAGATTCTCCGCAACGCGCGGGATATCAAGAAGGTGATCCAGAAAGTCGGCCAGACCATGGCGCCGGCGCAAGCCTATCCGACCGCCGCCGCTCCCGAAGGCAGGCCACCGCTGGAAGGCCGGCGGATTCTCGTAGTCGACGCCGACGAGTCGGTGCGAGCTTCCGCGCACGAAATCCTCGATCGCTATCAGTGTACGGTCGAAACGGCCCATCACGGCGCCGAGGCTCGCTCGATGGTCCGCAATTTGGCCGTGGGCGAGCAGTACGACGTGATCATCTCCGACTTGCGATTGCCGGACATGAGCGCCTATGAGCTGTTGCAAAAGCTGCGCGAGCTGACTGACCATGTGCCGCTGGTGCTGATGTCCGGCTTCGGCTGGGATAAGGACCATACGCTGGTCAAGTGCCGCCGCGAAGGGGTGAAGCTGGTCATCTACAAGCCGTTTATCGTCGACCAGCTCCTGTCGGCCATCGAGAAGACGGTCGAAGAGCGCCAAGCCCTGATGGCGCAGACCCCCGCGGGCGAGTAAACTGACTCGCTCTCGCGATTCCAATTGTGGAAGGCGTCTCCGACGCCGATGTCCCTCGGCTAGTGCGCCGATTCGGCGTCGGAGACGCCTTCCACAAATTCCCATTAGCCGCACGCCGCGCCATCCGATGAATGCCGCCCTTGTTTGGATAGCTCTCGTCCTGGCGGCGCTTGGGCACGGGTTCATCTGGTCGGCCATCGTCAATCGATTGCACGCCTGGGGCGGTCCGCGGTGGTTCATCAAGCTCGTCACCCTTTTTTGCGCCGTCGCGCTCGTGGCGATTCCCGCGGCCATCCTTTGGCATGAGCTCAACCGCGGGGGATCAACGTTCGAGCCGTTCGACCGCCTCGATTGGGCCGCCGCGTATTTGTGGCTCTGCCTGATCGTCGGCGCCGGCTCGCTCATCGTGAAGCCGTGGATCGAAGCGCACCGTTGCGATCGCACCGTACTACGGCAGTGGAAGGCGGATCGACTCGATGCGGTAAAAGCGCTCGGCCGAAAGCCGCTCTACGGCGCTGGGGCAAAACTACTGGGCAACCTGCCCGGCAATGAAGTGCTTACGATCTCAATCGACCGCAAGCGGCTGGCCATTCCTCGACTGCCCGACGAGCTCGATGGCCTCACGATCGCTCACATTAGCGATCTGCACATCACCGGCGGCGTCGGCCGCGAATACTTTGGCTACGTCGTTCGCCAGGTGAACGACCTCCGGCCCGACGTCATCGCCATCACGGGCGACCTGATCGAGAACGTCGAGTGCCTGCCGTGGCTCCAGGCGTCGCTGGGGCAGCTCTGCGCACCGCTGGGCGTGTACTTCATCCTGGGCAATCACGACTTGCTCATCGACGCCGCAGGCACGCGCCAGGCGCTCATCGACGCCGGGCTCACGTACCTTGGCGGCCGCTGGGTCCGCGCCGAGTGGAACGGCGCGACGGTTGCCATTGGCGGAAATGAACTCCCGTGGCTCCCTTCCGCCGAGGTTCATGAAGCCGCCGGACATGCCGCCCCCGCAGACTTTCGCGTCCTGCTCAGCCATTCGCCCGATCAGTTTGGCTGGGGCGTCAGGGCCGACGTCGATCTCATGCTCGCCGGCCACACCCATGGCGGGCAGATTCAGCTTCCGCTGCTGGGCATCATCATGAGCCCCAGCCTCTACGGCACGCGGTACGCCTGCGGCGTCTTTCGCCGCGGCAGGACCGTAATGCACGTGACGCGCGGGATTAGTGGAGAAACCCCAATCCGCTGGCGATGCCCGCCGGAGATCGCCCTCTTGGAGCTTACCGGCCAAAGCGGATAACTCGCGTGCATTTGGCCCGAAAATGAAGGGCCCTTGCGGGATGTACGGCTTAAGGCAGACAGCTCCGCGGCGATTGCGGCAATTTGCCAACATGCCGCCGCAAAAAACTGGTATTCTGCCCGTCCGTCTGTTTACACTCGGAGTTCTTGCTTCCCGCAGAAGCTCGCTAGTCAGCATTCATCTGTTTGAATTCGCGCTGCACGGTACACAACGACGCGCCTCCTCGAAGGCCCCGTCTCGCAGCGCATACCTCGGAGGGATTTTCCGTGAAGCGTTGCCGTCGGGGACTGTCGTGGGGATTGTTTAGCGCGCCGCTTAAGCTGCAAAAGGGCGTTCGGCGTCGCAACCAACCGGCCGCCGGCCGAGTCGGTCTGCGGAGCTTCGAGCACTTGGAACCGCGCTGGGCGTTGAGCGCCAATCCGGTGCTCATCGCGGGGGCCGACCAGACCGTCGATGAAAACGTGCTGGTCAACGTGGGCAATTCGTTCACGGACGTCGCACAGATGGAAGGCGTTTTTTCCGGCCTCAATCCCTTCGATTTCGTTTCGCTCGGCAACTTCGATCCGGAAGAGGATCCGTTTGAGGACGTGTCCAATCCGATGAGCGATCGTATTCCGCGGGTCGTCATCGACACCAGTGGAACGACGCCCTCGCTGTTGTTC
>DASVCM010000628.1:0-7428 GCA_036381635.1 Lacipirellula sp. | reverse complement strand
GCCGCGAGCGGCAGGGCTTATGGAACAGCAATTCATCGACTGGTTGAGGGCGCATCTCCCGGCGAGTCCGCACTTGCGCGTTGGGCCTGGCGACGATGCGGCGGTACTGGCGTGGGCGGCGGGCGGTGACATGGTCGTGACCACCGATACGGTGACCGACCACGTCGACTTCGTGCTGGCCGAAGTGGAGCCGGCGCTCGCTGGGCACAAGGCGCTGGGCGTGAACCTGAGCGACCTGGCGGCGATGGCGGCGGAGCCGGCCGCTGCGGTCGTTTCGTTGGTGCTGCCGCGCGGCGGAGCGCGCGGGCTTGACGCCTTGGAACTGGCGGTCGAGTTGTACCGCGGCATAATTCCGCTGGCGGAGGAATTCGAAATTCCGATTGCCGGCGGCGATACGAATACGTGGGATGGTCCGCTGGCGATTAGCGTCACGGCGATTGGCCGGACGACAACGCGCGGGCCGCTGTTGCGGAGCGGCGCACAGCCGGGTGATCATGTGCTCGTGACGGGAGCGCTGGGCGGCAGTTTGCTGGGGCGGCATTTGCGCGTGGCGCCGCGAGTCCGCGAGGCGCTCATGCTGAACGAGCGCTACGAGTTGCGCGCGGGAATGGACATCAGCGACGGGTTGGCGCTGGATGCATCGCGGCTCGCGGCGGCGAGCGGCTGCGGGATTGCCCTGCAGCTCGACGCCGTGCCGATTCACGCCGACGCCCACAAGCGCGCCGCAACCACTGGCAAGCCGGTCATTGAACATGCGCTAGGCGACGGCGAAGATTTTGAGCTGTTGCTGACGGCGTCGCCTGCGGAAGCTGAACGGCTCGTTCGCGATCAGCTGCTCGATATATCGCTAACGATAATCGGTGAGTGCGTTCCGGAACCTGGATTGTGGCATATCGGGAGCGATGGGCAGCTCGAACCGTTGGCAGTAACTGGCTATTGGCATTAGCCCCGGTTAGCGAGGCATATTAAACTGCTGGAGCTTGTCTTAGGCCTGAAAGGCCGCGCCATGATAGCCCAGGGCGCAGCCCTGGGATTGCGATCGAGTTACAAATCCCAAGCCCTGCAAGGGCGCGCATAAGCGCGCCCTTGCAGGGCTACGGGCTAAAAATCGAAAGCTTACCCAGGGCTGCGCCCTGGGCTATCGCAGCGCGGCCCTTCAGGCCTCAAAGCACAAGCTTGGCAATTGAATTAACGGCTTGACCGGAAACTGAATGGAACCGTTCACATTCACCGCTGAGAGCGAAGCCGATACGGAACGGCTAGGAGGAGCGCTGGCTGAATCGCTCCCTGCTGGGACGGTGGTTGCTTTAATGGGCACGCTTGGCGCCGGGAAGACGCGGTTGGTGCAGGCGTTTGCGGCGGCGTGCGGCGTGCCGCGCGATGCGGCGACGAGCCCGACGTTCGTACTGGTGAATGAGTATCAGGGGCGGCTGCCGATTTATCACATCGACGCCTACCGTCTGCGGGACGAGGACGAGTTCCTCGAGCTGGGGCCGGAGGAGTATTTTGATTCGGCGGGTGTGACGTTCGTCGAGTGGGCCGATCGCGTGGCGGATTGTCTGCCCCCCGGACGCATTGAAATTCAGTGCGAGGCGACGGGGGAGACGTCGCGGCGGTTTACGATTCGTGCGACGGCGCCGCATCTTGAGCGTGCGGTCGTGAAGGCGCGTGACGCGATGTTGGGGTGCGGTTGATGGTGTGCGTATAAGCACTTCGGACTGGTCGCTTAAGCGACCAGTCCATAGGGCGCGCATTACAGGATAAACTTGCTCAGGTCCTCGTCTTGGGCGATCTCGTCGAGGCGGTCGCGGACGTAGGCGGCGTTGATTTCGACGCGGCCCATGTGCATGTCGGGGGCTTCGAACGACAGCTCCTCCAAGAGCCGCTCCATGATCGTGTGGAGCCGGCGGGCGCCGATGTTTTGGGTTGATTGGTTCACGCGGTAGGCGTAATCGGCCAAAGCGGCGACGGCGTCTTCGGTGAAGACGACCTCGACGCTTTCGGTTTTCATCAAGGCGGCGTATTGCCGCGTGAGCGAATTGTGCGGCTCGGCGAGGATGCGGACGAAGTCTTCCTGCGTGAGATCGTCGAGTTCGACGCGGATCGGGAACCGGCCCTGCAGCTCGGGCATCAGGTCCGACGGCTTGGTGGTGTGAAAGGCGCCGGCGGCAATGAATAGGATGTGGTCGGTGCGGATGTAGCCGTAGCGGGTTTGCACCGTTGTGCCTTCAACAATCGGCAACAGGTCGCGCTGCACGCCCTGGCGGGAGACGTCGGCGCCGCGGCCCCCTTCGCTGGCGACGACCTTGTCCAGCTCGTCGACGAAGATGATGCCCGTGTTTTCGGCGAGGTCCACCGCCTTGGCATTCACCTTTTCCTTGTCGATCAAGGCCTCAGTTTCCTGCTCCAGCAGCACGCGGCGGGCCTCGGCCACCGTGAGCTCGCGGCGGATGACGTTCTTGGGCATGATCTTTTCGAGCATCCCCTGGAAATCAAAATCCATCGAGTCGCCGCCGGGGCCCATGCCGGGAATCATCACCGCCTGGGCTTTTTGCTCGATTTTCACTTCGACCGTGCGGTTCTCCAGTTCGCCCGCGATGAGCATGGCCCGCATCTTCTCGCGGGTGCGCTCGTAGCGCTCGGGCGAGTCGGCCGACTCGACGCCGACTTCGAACGCGGCCGGCGACGGCGCGAGCAGATCGAGCAATCGATCGGTGACGCGGCGTTTGGCTTCCTCTTCGACCGTGGCCATCTCGCGCTCGCGGACCAGTCCGATCGCGTTCTCCACCAGCTCGCGAATCATGCTCTCGACGTCGCGGCCGTAGTAGCCGACCTCGGTGTACTTGGTGGCCTCGACCTTGATGAATGGTGCGCCGGTCAGCCGGGCCAGCCGGCGGGCGATCTCGGTCTTGCCGACGCCGGTGGGGCCGATCATGAGGATGTTCTTGGGGGCCACTTCTTTGCGGAGGTCGTCGTCGAGCTGCTGCCGTCGCCAGCGATTGCGCAGGGCGACCGCGACGGCGCGCTTGGCCTTCGCCTGGCCGACGATGTGGCGATCGAGCTCGGTTACGATTTCGCGAGGGGTCAGGTTCTTCATTTTAAAAATCCGAAATCCGAAATTCGAAATCCGAAATCGATCGCCAACCAGGCATTGTTTCGAATTTCGAGATTCGAACTTCGAATGTCCTACGGTAATTCTTCAATGATGATGTTGCGGTTCGAGTACACGCAGATGTCGCCGGCGATTTCCAGGGAGTGGCGGACGATCTCGGCGGCGGTCAGCGAACTGTGGGCCACCAGCGCGCGGGCGGCCGAGAGGGCGTAGTTGCCGCCGGAGCCGATCCCCAGGATGCCGTCGGAGGGTTGGATCACGTCGCCGGTGCCGGAAAGTAAAAGCGTGTTCTTGGCGTCGACCACGGCGACCAGCGCTTCGAGTCGGCGGAGGGCGCGGTCCATGCGCCATTCCTTGGCGAGCTCGGTGGCGGCGCGGGGGACGTTCGCCGGGTAGTCCTTGAGCTTCGCCTCCAGGCGTTCCATCAGGGCGAAGGCGTCAGCCGCGGCGCCGGCGAAGCCGACCAGCACCTGGCCGTCTAAGAGCTTGCGGATTTTCACGGCGTCGCTTTTAACGACGGTCTGGCCCATCGTGACCTGGCCGTCGCCGCCCATGGCGACGCGGCCGTTGTGGCGAACGGTGAGGATGGTGGTGGAGCGGGTTTTCATTTCCAGATAGCCCGGCCATCCTGGCCGGAGTTGAATACCAATACGACGCGGCGGGCCTTTTAAATGCGCCAAGTCAGGATGGCTCGGCTATATGCCCATTGTCCAGACCGCGCCGAGGGACACTAGGGGCGGCGATTCTGCGTGGGCAATGGGGCTTGCGAACGGTATTCTGACGGCATGAGCGAGACTGATTCAGCAAGCGCCTGCCCTGCCCCGTTGCCGCGGAGTCCGGAGTTGATGCGCGCGGTGGATACCGCCTTGTTGGTGGTGGATATGCAGGAGCGATTGCTGGCGGTGATTCCTGGCGCCGAGCGCATTCAGTGGAACTGCCGGCGGCTGATTGACGGGGCGGGGATTCTGGGGATGGGCGTTTCGATTACGGAGCAGAATCCTGAGAAGCTGGGGGCGACCGCGGCGGGACTCGGTCGCCGCGGCGACCTCGCTCCGCTCGCAAAAATGGCGTTTAGCTGCGGGGCATGCGGCGAGCTGCATCCGCGGTGGCAGGCGGCTGGGGTCGAGCGGGTGCTCTTGTGCGGCATCGAATCGCATGTGTGTGTGCAGCAAACGGCATTTGATTTATTGTCGGCCGGGTATCGCGTGTACGTCGCGGCGGACGCGGTCGCCTCGCGGAACGCGGATGATTACACCTGGGCGCTCCAGCGCATGCTGGCGAGCGGCGCAGTGGTTACGACGACCGAGGCGGCGCTATTTGAGTTGTGCGAGCGAGCCGGGACGCCGGAGTTTCGGCAGATTAGCGCATTGGCAAAGGAATTGCCGCCAGGTGGCGACTCGTCCACGGTTGGCGGGCTGACTCGGCGCCGAGACGGCGCCGGCTAACACGTTCGCGCCGATGAGTGTTATGGCGACGGTTCTTCGGACTCGGGGACCGTGTTGGCGTCGGCGGGGCTGTCGTCGGCCGGGGCTTCGTTGGCGTCGTCGCCTGCCGTCTCTTCGTCGCCGTCGATGCGGGCGTCGATCGCCTCGGCCGCTTCGTTGACGTTCTCTTTTGTGTCTTCGATGGCGGCGGACGCGGCCTCGCCGGTCGCTTCGAGGGCCTCCTGGGCTTCTTGCTTGGTCTCGGCGCTGCAGCCGCTGAAGATGACAACCGACAGGCCAAGGACCGTGAAAAGCTTAAGTGTATTCATGGGTTGATGTCCTGGCTGATGTTTCAGCCGATAGCGTGAAGGTGGTCCCACCGTATATAGAGCACTTCGTATGCCAGGTTTGATTATTGCGACGGCGGGGGCCATCTCGAATCTCAAAGCCACCGGCTACGCCGGTGGACGGTGTGAAGAAGGAAGTTAGGTCGCGCGGCGGTCCCCCGGCAGAGCCGGGGGCTTCCATGAGGGCGCCGTTGCTACATTGGCCGCCCGGGTTGGTAGTGGCAGCAGTCCGCGGGGCACTGGTCGTGGCTCGGGCCGAGGGCGCCACGGGCCGGGCGCTCGGCGCCGGGGGTCATGCGTTCGACGATCAGCTCGCGGATCATGCGGATGAAGCGCGGGTGGTCGCCGACGGTTGCGGCGCGGAGCATGCGGATGCCCAGGCGATCGCAGAGCGATTTGGCTTCGGTGTCGAGGTCGTAGATGACTTCGAGGTGGTCGGAGATGAAGCCGATGGGGACGATGATCACACTCGCTAAGCCGCAAGCGGCGTGGAGAGTCTTGATTCGGTCGCAGATGTCTGGCGCGAGCCACGGCTGCTGGGGAGGGCCGCTGCGGCTTTGGTAGACGAGCTCCCAGTTTTCTTGTCGCACGCCGGCGCCTTCGGCGACCAGGCGGGAGGCTTCTTGCAGCTGCTCCTCGTAGCGGCAAGTCGCGGCCATCGCCGTGGGGATGCTGTGGGCGGAGAAGAGAATCTTCGTGCTCGGGCGGTCGGCTTCAGGAACTTGGGCGAGGCAGGTCTTGAGCGATTCGACCATTGGCTCGATGAAGCCGGGGTGGTTGAAGAAGACGCGGAGCTTGTCGACCTCGGGCGCCGTCGGCCCCACCTGTTGCTGGGCGGCGGCGATGTTCTCGCGGTACTGGCGGCAGCCGGAGTAGGAACTGTACGCGCTGGTGAAGAACGCGAGCGCCCGGCGCACGCCGCCCTCGGACATCTGGCGGAGCGTATCGGCGAGCAGGGGATGCCAGTTGCGGTTGCCCCAGTAGACGGGAAGTTGCGGGCCGTGCTCGGCGAGCTCGCGCTCCAGGGAGGCGATGAGCCGGCGGTTCTGCTCGTTAATCGGGCTGACGCCGCCGAAGTGATAGTAGTGCTCTGCGACTTCGAGCATCCGCTCGCGGGGGACGTTGCGGCCGCGGAGGACGTTCTCGAGAAACGGCAGCACGTCCTCACGAGATTCGGGACCGCCGAAGGAGACGATGAGGATGGCGTCGTATGGGAGTGGCATAGGGTTCAGGGTTCAGGGTTAAACGCTCAAGCAACAGCCTGAACCCTGAACCCCGAACCCTGAACCCTCAAATGACCCCGACGGGAGTCGAACCCGTGTTACCGGCGTGAAAGGCCGGTGTCCTAGGCCACTAGACGACGGGGCCGCGGCGGTGCGGATCGCTTAAGCGATCTGCCGACAAACGTAGGAAACCGCTCATTGTCCGGGCGGTGGGCGCGAGGTCAAGGGCTGAAGGATTCTACGCAGTTGAACGATGCGTCACGCCCTCATCGGCCCGGCGTTTACGCCGGGTTTGGCTAAAGCGCGGGATGACGGCCGAGCGTTTGGCGTCGATTCGGCCGGCGTGTGGCCGAGGCCGAAGCAGACCGCGGACGATTTCGGCCTCGGCAGCGCGCCGGCGGCGATCATCATCAACCGCTCGGCCGAATCGGGTCGGCGCGACGCGAGCCCGGCGTAAACGCCGGACCTATTAGGAAGGAACCTTGCGGCCGAATTGAGGCGCTCGCTCACAGGCCGCGCATAAAAAAAGCCCGGCCGCATCGCGCCGGGCTTTGGTCGATGTCGGTAGCTTGGCAAGGCTTACTCGGTCGCGCTGGCGTCGGCCGTCGAGCCGCCGGTCTGTTGATTGCGGCGAATCGCTTCGTACACTTCGTTGCGATGGACGGGGACTTCCTTTGGGGCTTCTACCCCAAGGCGGACCTTATCGCCACGGATCTCCACGACGACGATCGTAATGTCATCGTTGATGACAATACTCTCGTTCTTCTTGCGGGACAGGACTAACATGGTCGATTCCTTCGTCTCAATGGCCGACGGCCTTCCTACTGGAGCCGCCGATTTGGCCGCGCCGGCGCTGCGCCTAAGCCGTTGATTTGAGCCTAGATAACGCGAGCCGGCAGGGGTAAAAGCGCACTCCCCTCGTTCCACTCTACGTGGCGGATAGCGCGAGTCAAGGAACGGGGGGTTTGGGCGGTCCATTTTTTGCTAGACTGGTTGGGTTTTTGCCGGCGGGGAGGCGCGGTTGGGGCGGTTTTGCCGCCGACGACCGGCCAATTTAGGAAACCTGAGCCGGCGGTCCCGATTACTGCTAATACGTTCTCTGCCAAGTGTTTACGTGCGGCGGAGCGTAAAGGATCGGCTGCCGGCGGGGCTGGGCGCCGTTTTCGGACCCATCTGGTCGGGTTTGCGCGGGCCGGGAGCGGTACGCATTGGCTTGGGACGAACAGGACAACGGCACGCTAGCGGTGCGCGAGCAATGTACCCAGACCGGCGAAGTGGGAGACGCCGGTCTAAACGGCCAACTAGCTTGAGGCGAGCGAAAT
>DASVCM010000627.1:0-3342 GCA_036381635.1 Lacipirellula sp. | reverse complement strand
TGAGCTGCTGAAAGCAGGTGAGCGCCCGGCGGAAGTCCTCGGCGATCTCGCGTGAATTGTCGTCGGGCGGCTCCAACGTGAGCTTACGAAGCTGCTCGAGCGCCTCCTTGAAGTTGCCGTCGTCCATCAGCTTGCGGGCTTGCGGCCGCGAGTCGCCTTCGGCCATCGCGGCGGTGAGCTGGTCGAAGCCGGCCAGGGAGGCCAGCAGGATGAGGAGGGTCGCGAACGTCCATCGTTGCCGTGCAATCATCGTTTGACGCCTAAGAATCAGTGCCGCGTTGTGCCGAAGACCCGCCTGCGCCCCTGTTCTACGCCAATCGCGGGGGCGCGGCCAGACAGGCTAGCGGCGTACCGCCGCACCAACTACGACGCGGCGAGGGCCGAAAAGTTCCCTGTGCACTCGTGGGGATGCATGCCGGCGAGGACGATCACGGCACTTCTGGAGCCGGGCCGAATCGTGTGCTTAATGTCACTTTCAGCAAAAACCGAACGGCGGTTTCGCGGACGGCGCCGGTTGTAGGGTGGCAGTGGTTCGGCGCTGGCACAGTGCCGCGGCTGGTCCGAATGCGGCCGGATCACGCGAAACCTATATTTTCAGGCCCGTGCGCATGCAGCCGCGCGGTTCCCCTTCGGCAGGACGCGCCGCCCGTGTTTGGCAACAGCACCTATACCGTTCGCACGCACCGTTCGCTGGTCGACCTGGCCTACCGGCTGGTCGACGCCGCGGCGATCATCGCGGCCGCGCTCATTGCGGCCGATCACACCGCCGGCGAGAAGCTGCCGAACATCGTCGCCATCGCCGCCACGACGCTGGTGGTCCACGTCGTGGCGATCGAGATCAGCGGCCTGTACCGCAACTGGCGCGGGTCGAACCTCTCGCTCGAGCTGTGGTGCGTGCTCACGAACTGGCTCTACACGGCGCCGGCCGTGCTCGGGCTGGGGATGGTCACCCAGTTCAACGCGCACCTCAGCTACCCGACGAAGCTGCTGTGGCTGTGCGTCACGCCGGCGGCGATGGCGAGCGGCCGGATCGTGCTGCGGAGCCTGCTGCGAAGCTTGCGCAAACGCGGGTTCAACACCCGCAAGTTCGCCATCTGCGGCGTGAACAAGCTTGCGGTGCAACTGGCCCGCAACATCCAGCACACGCCGGAGCTGGGGTTGCAGTTCGTCGGGTACTTCGACGACCGCCCGCAAGGCCGCACGAAGCAGGCCGCCGGCGAGGAACGCCCGCACGCCGGCAACCTGAGCGAGCTGGTCGACCTCGCCAAGAGCGGCGACGTCGACATGATCTTCATCACCTTCCCGATGCGCGCCGAGGCCCGCATCCGCGAATACCTCCGCCGGCTCGGCGATACCACCGCGAGCGTATACATCGTCCCCGATTTCTTCGTGTTCCAGATGCTCCACGCTCGCTGGAACCAGATCGACGGCCTGCCGGTGGTCAGCGTTTTTGAGACGCCGATCAGCGGCATCGACGGCGTGCTGAAACGAGGGTTCGACCTGGTCGTCGGCACGGCGGCGCTGGTGCTGCTCGCTCCGGTGATGCTTGCTTGCATCTTCGCGATCAAACTCACCTCGCCGGGACCGGTCTTCTTCCGGCAGAAGCGGTACGGCCTGAGCGGCGAGGAGATCGGCGTCTGGAAGTTCCGCAGCATGAAGGTCATGGAAAACGGCGGCGACGTGCGGCAGGCCTCGCGCGACGACGACCGGATCACCCCCGTCGGCCGGCTGCTGCGCAAAACGTCGCTCGACGAGCTGCCGCAACTGCTGAACGTGATCGACGGCAGCATGTCGCTGGTCGGCCCGCGGCCGCACGCCTCGGCCCACAACGAGCAGTACCGCTCGCTGATCGACGGATACATGCTGCGGCACAAAGTCAAACCGGGGATCACGGGCCTGGCCCAGGTGAACGGCGCCCGCGGCGAGACCGAGACGCTGGAGAAAATGGAACGCCGCGTGGAGTTCGATCACCGGTACATCCGCGAGTGGTCGCTGTGGATGGATGTGAAGATCCTTATCAAGACGGCGCTGGTGGTGGTGCGGCAGGAGGGGGCGTATTAGGGCAGTCGGTAGTGGGTAGGGGGTAGTCGGTAGTGGGTAGTGGCGAGGAGTCAGGGGATAGGGGGCAGAAAAGACTGGCGACTTCTGACTGGCCCCTGGCGACTACTTCTGCCGACTTCCAATTGGTCCCTGGCGACTGTTTGTTTTGTCGTGTGGCGCTGGTTTTGGCGACATAATGTTGGTTGGAGGCTGTAGGCGGCAGGCCGTAGGCGGTCGGGGGAAGGGGAGTAGGAGTAAGAGTAGGAGTAAGAGTAAGAGGAGGAGTAAGAGTAGGAGTAAGAGTAGGAGTAAGAGTAGGAGTAGGGGCGCTGGCGCGTGGGTTCGCCCTTGCTGGCGCTGCGGGCTCCTGCGCTGCGGGCTCGTGCGCTGCGGGCGCCATTGCGGCGGGGTCGGTCGCTGCAAGCAGGGCGTTCGGCGCGCTGGTGATGCGGGAGCGCGACGCCTGCGGCTCCGGCGGCGGCTCGGCCGGCCGTGAGAGATCGGTCACGGTGATGCGGCCGATTTCGCTGTCGGAAATGACGCGCTGGAAGCGCGGGTCGCGCGCGTGCGCGCTCCACTCGGCCGTGACTAGCGGCGTCTCGGGCGTCTGGAGCTTCGCGCGGCGGCCCCAGGGGCCGTAGTTGGGAAAGACCCATTTGAAGGCCTCGTCGCAGGCCGGCTTGACCAGCCGGTACATCTGGCTGCGAAATTCCGGCGGCGTGGCGGCGAGCGTGGCCTCCAGCACCTGCTCCAGAGCCTGTTCCACTTGAAAGGGGCTGGCCGAGTCGGGCCGGCGGCGGCCGTACTCTTCCGGTTTGGTCCGTTCCAGCAGCCAGGCGCAGGCCCGCCAATGGGTGCGGGCGTGCCCCTGAATCAGCTTCTCGGGCTCGGGCGTCGATCGCAGGGCCAGGCGAACTTCGTGGTCGAAGTCCTCGTCGTGCTTCCGCTCGCGCTCGACGGTGCGGATGGAGACGTCCATCGCCTCGGCGGCTTCTTCGAGCGACGCGCCGGCGGCGACGCGCTCGCAGAGCTCGACTTTTCGCTCGGGGTCGAAAAAGCGCCGCCGGCCGCGGATGGCAGGACGGGGACCGAAGTGGCGTTTGGGGTTGGCTCGTGGCATGACAGTGAGGGAAGGTTCAGGGTTCGGGGATAAGGGATCAGGAGTCAGGGATCAGGAGTCAGCGGCTTCCTACTGCCGACTGCCTACTGCCTACTTCCTCTGTACACCCGTTCATATATAGAAAACGGGGTGGCCATTTTCAACAAAAAGTTTGGGGGAAATGGAGAGGGGGTTGGGGGCTG
>DASVCM010000626.1:0-5834 GCA_036381635.1 Lacipirellula sp. | reverse complement strand
GTTTCGCTGCCTGGTGCGCGTGAAATTCAATCCCGGTCTGCCGTACAACTTCACCATCATGAAGCACACCGGCTGGATCGCCACCGAGCGCTCAGTGAAAGCCCATGAGACGCGGCCCGACGGCAGGGCGCTGGCGGCCGAGACCGGCTACCAAGCCAGTTACCGCTACGGATCGCATCAGAGCATTACCCGCAATTGGTTGATGCCGATGCACCAGACCGACTCGCTCTTTCACAAGAAAACCGGCGTCATGGCCTATACGTTTGGCTTCGACGTCGACAACCACGCGGTCAACACCGTTCCCAAAGAAACGCTCATCCGCATTACCAAAGCCGAGCACGGCGGCATCGGCGGCGTCGGAGTCTGGGCGCCGGCCGCTTCGGGTTACAGCCCGGGCGAAGCGACGCCGCAAAACGAGCGTTATCTCACGGGCGGTTACGTTTCGGTCAACACTTAAATCGTAAGGTTTACACGATATGAACGACATGCCCCCGAATGCCACGCCCAAGGTTCACCCCGCCTCGCGAGAGATTCTGCCGGCGGACCCGCTGGAACTTCACGGGCACGAAGTTCCCGGCAATCCGCACCTCATGATGCGGATGCTAGTCGAGGAATTTGCTCGTATGGGGTGGGGCGCCGACGCAATCTTGCAATTGGCGTGCAATCCCGAGTATCAGGCGTTCCGCGGCTTGAGGCAGGTCTATGGCATCGACGGAATGCGCCGCCGAGTCGAAGCCATCCTGGCCCGATGCGGGGTATTACGCGTGACAACGACAGAGACGACGCCGATATCCGAGCAGCTTGTGCAGTTGGACCTGCCTGCGTAGTCGAAGGCGCTACAGTTCGCTGGGTTCCGCATGGGCAGCCTAGTCATTAAGGATTGGAAGTTTAAACCATGCCTACCGTCTACAACTGGCAGATCGGCCGCGAGATGAGCTATCCGCACGAGGAGCGGCATCCCAAGTGGCAATTTGCCTTTGTCTTCAACCCTAACCGCTGCATTGGCTGCCAGACCTGCACGATGGCCTGCAAGAGCACCTGGACGTTCTCTAAGGGGCAGGAGCTGATGTGGTGGAACAACGTCGAGTCGAAGCCCTACGGCGGCTATCCTCAACATTGGGATGCCAAGCTGTTGGCTATGCTCGACGCGGCCAATCCGGAGGGACAGACCTGGAATGTCGCGGAAAAGGATCCGGCGAAGCAGCCTTATGGCGTTTTCGAAGGAATGACCATCTTCGACGCTGCCGAAAAGAAGCCTCGGCCTGACGGCGCACAGCGGGCGCTGGGTTATCTGCCAGCCGATAGTGAATGGCGTTCGCCCAACATTCACGAGGACACGGCCACGGGAAACCATTTCAAAGCCGACGGCCAGTTCGGCGGCGAGGCGCAGCTTCCCGAGCACAAAGTGTGGTTCTTCCATCTGGCGCGCATTTGCAATCATTGCACGTATCCTGGCTGCCTCGCATCCTGCCCGCGCAATGCGATTTACAAGCGTCCAGAAGACGGCGTGGTGCTCATCGATCAGAGCCGATGCCGCGGGTACCGCAAATGCGTCGAAGGCTGTCCCTACAAGAAAGCGATGTACCGGCCCACGACTCGCACCAGCGAAAAGTGCATTGCCTGCTATCCGCGGCTGGAAGGCAAGGACGAGACGATAAGCCCGACCGGCGCGCCGGCAGAGACCAGGTGCATGTCCGCATGCGTCGGCAAGATTCGTCTGCAAGGACTGGTCAAAATAGGCGACGACGGCGCCTGGATTGATGATCCGCGCAATCCGCTGTGGTATCTCATCCGCGAGCGCCAGATCGCCTTGCCGCTCTATCCGCAGTTCGGCACCGAGCCCAATGGCTACTACATCCCGCCGCGGTGGGCGCCCCGAAGTTATCTGACGCAAATGTTCGGCCCCGGCGTAGAGCACGCCATCGAGCAATACAGTTGCCCCGACCGAGAACTGCTGGCGGTCCTACAACTCTTTCGTACTACCCGCGATATCATCTTCCGGTTTGAAATTGAAAAAGGCGACAAGGTCGGCGAGATCGAGGTCACGATGCCAAACGGCAACGCAAAGACCCAGGAGTTATTTAATGACACCGTCATTGGCTTCAACAAATTTGACGAGGAAGTTGTCCGACTCACCATCGAAGAACCCACGTTCGAGCGTCCCGCCGAGGCACATGTAAATTCGATATAGGCGATTAGCCGCGTGCCATCAGCTCCTTCTTGAATAGGTTTCATGAACATGCACACGACCGAGGCAGCCCTTTTTGATCCTGCTGTGAACATGGCCCGGCAGTCGCTATACCGCTTTGCGGCATTGTCGCTACTCGACCCGCGACAGGGCTCCTGGAAGAATTTGCGCGCACTACGCGAGGACAGGTTGCTGCACGAGTCCGCCGACTTTCTGCGGACCCTTCCCGAAGCTCGGCCGGCCAGGTTAGGCGTGGGCGAATTGCCGCTCAACAATCTCGACCCAGGGTACGTACTCGCCCGTTTGCCCGGTTCGCCAGAGTTGTTCAATGCAGAGTATGAAAGCGCCTTCGGCCTCCTGGTGTCGTGCGCGTGCCCGCCGCATGAGATCGAGTACGTCCCCAGCAAGTTTGACTTCCAGCGCTCCAACGGCTTGGCGGATATCAGCGGCTTCTACCACGCCTTCGGCCTAACCATCGCCGATGAGCATCCGGAGCGGCCGGACCATATCGTTCTGGAACTGGAGTTCATGGCGTTTCTTCTCGGTTTGGAACGTCGCGCCGCAGAATTCTCCGACGTCGAACGGGGCCAGATTTGCCGCGAGGCTCAGGCGATGTTTCTCTCCGAACACCTGGCATGGTGGGCGCCAGCGTTCGCCAGGCTCCTGGCGCGAGAAGCCGCCGACGGTTTCTACGCCGCCGTTGCTGACTTCCTGGCCGCACTTATCCCGGCGGAGCGCGCCTTGGTTGGAGTTGAAGTCCCAGGGCGTCCCGCGGCGCCCACGCAAATCGAAAGGCCGGAAGCGTGCGAAGGCTGCAAAATTTCCACTTGATCCGTCGTATTGTAATAGCCCCTTCGCCGAGAAGCTCCAGCCAAAACTGAGAGTTAGGAGGCCAATCGCCGCTGTTTCCAGGCGCCGGTCGATTCGGTCGATTTCGGCAATCATCAAGCCCGCATCGGCCACAGATGTTCATGCGTAGCAAAGCAAGCACATTGTGCACGATAGGCGCCTATACGATCTGCGTAGGAGCGGCACTACCTGCTTTCGGCGACAAACCGTGCAATACCGCCTTGGCTGTTGTGCCGGAGAGCCGAAGTGCGGATTCCGACACGAGCCGCTATTGCTGGCGGAAATCGTCGTCCGCTGTTGCGCTCACTCTGCACGGGCAAGTTGTATGGCAATACAATTATGACCCGCAGCTTGCGAAGCCCTACTTTCACCCTCTTGCAACAACGACCGGGCAAGTTCTGACCTGGAATCAGCCGCAAGACCACGTCTGGCACCACGGCTTGTGGTTCAGTTGGAAGTTTATTAACGGCGTCAATTACTGGGAGCACAACGACGCCGGCGCACCGGAGGGTCGGACCGATTGGTCGGACGTGCAAGTCGTCACTAGAAAGGATTATTCATCGTCGATAACGATGGAGCTGCGCTACCTCGCGGCCGATACGGAGGTCGCCCTTTTAGAGCGTCGATGGATTAAGGTGTCGCCGCCGGCTGAGAGCGGCGATTATCGCATCGATTGGACGAGCACGTTTACAGCCATTCAACCTGCGAAGCTCGACCGAACGCCGCCGCAACCGCAGGCGCCAGGCGGATATGCGGGGCTGTCGGTACGCTTTGCCGATAATTTCGCCGACCGGCAGGCCGTGGACCTCGCCGGTCCGATTGCCGACGACGGCGATCGTTTCCGCGGCCAAAGCGGCGCCCTGGAGTACAACGGAGTCGTCGGCGGCGCTCCTGCGGGCCTGGCAATCCTCGATTCGCCCGCAAATCCACGCCATCCCACGCCGTGGTATCTGATCCGCGCTCCGAAGATGAGTTATGTCAACGCGGCCTTTCTGCACGACGAACCGCTGAGCCTGGCGGCCGGCGAGCAATTCACCCTTTGCTATCGGGTAGTTGTCCACAACGACCGTTGGAACACCGCGGACCTGCAGTCTGCATACCACGAATTTGCCGACACGGCCGCTTCGATCGCCAACGAGTGAGAATGTGACATGTCAACGCACCAGCTTCACCGTCGCAACCTGCTGAAGATCGCCGCTGGGATAGCCGGGCCAACGATTGTTTCGTCCCGAGTTTTCGGAAAGGACGCGCCTAGCAATACCTTGCAGATCGGCTGCATCGGCACGGGCCGCATGGGGCATGGCGACATGGGGGCGTGCCTCACGCAGGGTTTGGGGAAGTCGGTTCATGCCCGGATCGTCGCCGTCTGCGACGTCGATCGCCGCCGCGCGAAGCATGCACGCGCAGTGGTGCAAGACTTCTATAACCGCGAGCTGCCAGACATGACGCACCCGTCGGTCGCCATTTATGACGACTTCCGCACGCTGCTGGCGCAGCAGGATATCGACGGGGTGACGATATCGACGCCTGACCACTGGCATGGACTCATTGCAATCGCCTCCGCTGAAGCCGGCAAAGACATCTATCTGCAGAAACCGCTGACCTACACAATCCCTGAAGGCAAGCGACTGGTTCACGCCGTCCGCAAGAACCGGGTCATATTACAGACAGGATCACAGCAGCGATCGGACGCTAATTTCCGGAAAGCATGTGAGTTGGTTCGCAACGGTCGCCTCGGCCGCCTGCGTACTATTCGCGTCACGGTACCCACTGATCAAGGAGTCGGCGATGCAACGACGGCACAGATTCCGAGCAACCTCGACTACGACATGTGGCTGGGACCAGCGCCGCCTGCCAAATACGCCGAGGATCGCGTGCACCCGCAAGCAAGCCTCACCGGGCGGCCCGGATGGCTGCAAATTGAGCCCCATTGTCGCGGCATGATCACCGGTTGGGGATCGCACATGTTCGACATTGCCCAGTGGGGGCACGGCAGCGACGAAACCGGACCGGTTGCCTGCAAAGCGACAGGCGACTTCCCCCATCGCTGGCTGTTCAATGTTCATACGACCTTCCACGCTTCCCTACGATACGCGGACGGCGTTGAATTGATCGCGCAATCCGGCGAGCCGGCCGGCGTCGTCTTCGAAGGCGAAGGGAGCTGGATTTCCGTAGGACGCGGACGCCTGGAGGCGCAGCATCCAAAGATCCTCGATGCGCCCGCCGGACTAGGTGATGCGCATCTGTATCGCAGCGAGAACCACATGCTGAACTTCCTGGAATGCATGCGCAGTCGGCGCGATCCAGTCTGTCCCGTCGAAGTCGGACACCGCTCGAACAGCATTTGCGTGATCACGCACATGGCCATGAAGCTGGGCCGTCCGCTGCAGTGGGACCCTGAAGCGGAGCAGTTCGTCGACGACGATCAAGCAAACGCTTTGCTAAACTACGACTATCGCCCGCCCTGGGGACTTTAGCCTGCGGCGCGACGCTTAGCGCCTACGTGCCACGGGACGCTTTCGATGAGAGCAGCCGTCTGTTTTTGCATTGTTGCGATCTGTTCGCTCGCGGACGCGGCTTCACCGCGATGGGAGCTGCATCGGGACGACGAGCTGGGCCGGTTGAAGGTCAGCCTCGACGGCCGCGAAGTCCTGGCTTACCAGTATGGCGATGAGTATGCATTGCCCCATTACTGGCCAGTTCGCAGTCCCTCAGGGAAGCTCTTGACCGTTCAACATCCCGATCCGTATCCGCACCATCGGTCAATCTGGATTGCCGACAAGATCCGGAGGGCCAC
>DASVCM010000625.1:0-2388 GCA_036381635.1 Lacipirellula sp. | reverse complement strand
ACCCTCACCATCGGAACCTCATCCCCAGGTTTCCCGCGAGGGAACCTCCTGCTAGCGGAAGTGCTGCCGGGCGCCCCCGTTATGCTAGAATGCGGGGCCTTCCTGAGGGAAGGACGCTCCCAGCCGCCGCCCGCCAGCCCCAGCAATATTGCCCAAAACTGGTGGCATTTGCCTCGAAAACCTACAATTTCTTCGTTGGGTCGCTCGCCTGGATTGGGCACATAAAAGTTCAAAGACGCACCTAATCGAGGGATGCAATCCCTCCCCTAGCCCCTCCCTTCAAGGGAGGGGGAGAAAGCGGATGAATCGAGACGAAGACGAGCGGATGCCTGAGATTGCCTTGGTCGGCGACCTCACTGAACACGAATCGGAGCTGACCGAGCGCTTGCTCGACGTCGAGCCCGGCGGCGATTGCCTAATTTACTTCGACTCCCCCGGCGGCAGCCCGTACTGCGCCATGTCGCTGATGACGCTCATCCGCCTCCGCGGCCTGCGGGCGACCGGCATCGTCACCGGCGAGTGCTCCTCCGCGGCGCTCTGGCCGTTCGCCGCCTGCCAGCGCCGCATCGTTACGCCCTGCAGCGTGATGCTGTTCCACCCCATGCGGTGGCAGAGCGAAGAGAACGTCGGGCTGGCCGAAGCAGCCGAGTGGGCGCGCCACTTCGGCAATCTCGAGAAGGACATGGACGCGCTGCTAGCGGACCTGTTCGGCACGTCGCGCGAGTTGATGGACAAGTGGATCAATCCCGGCAAATACGTCAGCGGCCCCGAGCTAGCAGAAGCCGGCATGGCCGAGCTGGTGACGTTCGACCGCCTGGGAGAGCTCGGTGAGCTGATCACGCCGACCCTCAACGGCCGCCCCGGTCCGCGCCCCGCAAAGGTAAAAGCGCGGGCCTAGCTCTACGAGCGAGTCTCTCGATTGATTCGTTGAAAGCCCCCGGGACTCTCAGCAGCGTCATATAGTCCGCGCAGCGCTGTCCACCGGCAGAGCCGGCGGCTTCTATTTCGGATGACCGGGCTATCTAACTAAAAATACTCGTCTCCCCGACAGTTCCCAGATTGGGTTATAGTCTCCGCTTGAGCGAGGCGCTCGCGCCCTCGCTGCGACGGAGCTAGTTTCATCTGGGAGGAAGCGAAATGGACATTCGCATTCAGAGCGCCCACCGACGCGGAGCGCTTCAATATGCATTGCTAGTCGTCACCGCACTGGGCGTCGCCCTGGCCATCCGCTCGGTCGGCGGCGCCGAGGGCAAGCAAGCGGCGCCCACCGTCGCCACGGTCCTCGCCACCGGCGGCGACCCGCTCGCCGCCCTGCCGCCCTATCTGCCGAAGGCGCCCGTCCGCGGCAAGCTGGCGCTCGCCGGCTCCTCCGCGATGAACCAGCTCGCCATGCTGTGGGCCGAGGGGCTCAAGCACATGCACCCCGAGGCGAACCTCGACATCGCCATGTACGAATCGGGCCAGGTGCTCGCCCGACTCGACAGCGGCGAGATGCAAATCGGCCTGATGAGCCGCCCGCTTACCGAGCAAGAAATCAAAGATCACGGCGTCGTCGCGCTCGCCACGGCGAAGGACGTGCTGGGCGTCGTCGTTCACCCAGACAACCCGCTCGAGCAGCTTACCCAAGAGCAGGGCATCCGCATCCTCGCCGGTCCCGACGCCAAGCCGATTGCCGGCGCCAAAACCTGGGGCGACCTCGACGTGAAGGGCAAGCTCGCCCAGCAGCCGATTCATCTGTACGGCCGCAGCTCCGGAACCGGCGCGTGGGGCTACCTTGTAAACCGCTTCCTCGGTCCAGGCGCCAAGACGCGCACCGGCAAGGACTGCAACGGCTACGCTCAGATCGTCGAGCAAGTGGCGAACGATCCGGCCGGCGTCGGCTACCTGAGCCTCGCCCTCTCGCCGCCGAAGGCCGGCAAGGTGCTCCCCCTGGTGCTCACCACCGGCGAAGTCGTGCCGCCCCCCAAGTATGGCCAGGAGGTCGACCCGCGTTATCCGCTCGTACGGCAGTTGTACGTCGTGATGAAAGTCAAGCCGGGCGATAAGCTCTCGCCGATGACCGAAGAGTTCCTGCGCTACGTGCTCAGCCGCTCCGGCCAGCAGGACGCCATCAAGGCGGGCCTCATCCCGCTGCGCCGCGACGAAGTGCTCGCCTCGCGCGATCAACTCGGCTGGACGGGGCTGCGCTAGCCCTGAACCCTGTCACCCCAAGGTCCGCCGAGGGGTCCGGCAGATGTACCGATGCCAGTTCCTTCGCTGTCGAAAACAAATCAATTCATTCAACAGGAGGGAATAGAGGAAACGGAGAAAGGCAGATTTTCTTATGTCTTACTCCTACTCTTACTCTTACTCGAATTGGTCGAATTAATGCGAGTAAGAGTAGGAGTA
>DASVCM010000624.1:0-3496 GCA_036381635.1 Lacipirellula sp. | reverse complement strand
CGCAAAAATGACGAATGACGAATGACGAATGACGATTGGGAAGACTCGCCATTCATTTGAGGCTTCGTCATCGCGGTTGCCCCGGAGGGGCAAAGGCGTATAGCCAGGGGCGCCAGCCCCTGGTCAGGCATTGCTAAATGTTTTGTTAGCCCTGAAGGGGCGACATCGGCGCCCGCGGAGAAGATGTCGCCCCTCTGGGGCTTTTGATTTTCATCGGCACCGGTTTCCAGGGGCTTACGCCCCTGGCTACACGACTCGGCCCCTCCGGGGACGAATTCGAGGGTGCAATCCCATGCGCTGTGGTTCACGTCGACCGGCAGCACTTCCACCCCATGCTCGCGCGCGTCGCGGATGAGCTGGGCCGGGGCGTAGAACCCCATCGGTTGGCTGTTGATCAATGCGGCGATGAAGGCCGCGGGGTAGTAGTGTTTGAGCCACGACGAGACGTACGCCAGCTTGGCGAAGCTCGCGGCGTGGGACTCGGGGAAGCCGTATTCGCCGAAGCCGCGGATCTGCTCGAACAGTTGCTCGGCGAACTCGATCGAGTAGCCTTTGGCGAGCATGCCGGCGATGAGCCGCTGGCGGTACTCGTCGATCAGCCCCGGGCGGCGCCAGGCGGCCATCGCGCGGCGAAGCTGGTCGGCCTCGCCGGGAGTAAAGCCGGCGGCGACGATCGCCAGTTGCATCGCCTGCTCCTGAAACAGCGGCACGCCGAGCGTGCGGCGGAGGACGTGCTCGACTTCGGGGCTCGGATAGACGACCGCCTCTTCGCCGCTGCGGCGGCGGAGGTAGGGGTGAACCATGTTCCCTTGGATTGGCCCGGGGCGGACGATCGCCACCTCGATCACCAGGTCGTAGAACCGCTCGGGCTTTAGCCGCGGCAACATGCTCATCTGGGCGCGGCTTTCGATCTGGAACACGCCGATCGTGTCGGCGCGGCAGATCATCTCGTAGACCTGTGGGTCGTCGTCGGGGATGGCGTCGATCGAGAGCAGAGGATTTTGTGGGAGGCCTCTCTGAGGCCGATTACGGTTTCCATCGAGAAGCAGAATCGGCGTCGGAGACGCCTCCCACAGGTCTGGATTACACTGGTCATTCGTCATTCGGGAATTCGTCATTTCCCCACCCGCAATCCCTCCCCTAGCCCCTCCCTTCGAGGGAGGGGGATTGTTTATCAGGTCAAAACACTTGCGGATCGCGGTGAGCATCCCCAGGCAGAGGCAATCGACCTTCAAAATGCCCAGCTCATCGAGATCGTCCTTGTCCCACTGGATGACGGTGCGGTCGGCCATCGCGGCGTTTTCGATGGGGACCAGCTCGCACAGCGGCCCCTCGGTGATGACCATCCCGCCGACGTGCTGCGAGAGATGGCGCGGGAAGCCGGCGAGCTGCTCGACGAGCCAAATGAGCTGCTGGCCGAGCTTTGAATGCGGGTCGATGCCGCTCTGGCGGCAGCGCTTGGCGAGCTGGTCTTCGCCGTAGTGGTCGACCGTTTTGGCCAACGCGTCGACGCGATCGAGCGACAGGCCCAGCGCCTTGCCGATGTCGCGCACCGCGCTGCGCGTGCGGTAGGTGATGACGGTCGCCGCCAGCCCGGCCCGCTCGCGGCCGTACTTGTTATAGAGGTACTGCAGCACCTCTTCGCGGCGTTCGTGCTCGAAGTCGACGTCGATGTCGGGCGCCTCCTGGCGTTCCTGGCTGATGAACCGCTCGAAGAGCATCTCGTGCTCGCTAGGGTCGACGGCGGTGATGCCGAGGCAGTAGCAGACCGCCGAGTTGGCGGCCGAGCCGCGGCCCTGGCAGAGGATATTTTGCGAGCGGGCGTAGCGGACCAGGTCGTAAACGGTGAGGAAGAACGCCTCGTAGCGCATCGTCTCGATCAGCGCGAGCTCGTGGTCGAGCAGGCCGCGGACCTTTTCAGGGATGCCCGCCGGATAGCGGTCGGCGGCCTTTTCCCACGACAGGCGGCGGAGGTAGGCCATCGGCGTTTCGCCGGGCGGGGCGAGCTCTTCGGGGTACTCGTAGCGGAGCTGGTCGAGCGAGAAATGGCAGCGGTCGGCGATTTCGATCGTCCGCTCCAGGGCCCCGGGGAGCGGGGCGAAGATGGTTTGCAACTGTTCGAGCGTGCGGAGGTGGCGCTCGGCGTTGGGCAGACAACGATCGCCGAGCTCGGCCACCGTCGTGCCGTGGCGGATGGCGGTGAGGACGTGCTGGAGAATCATCCGCTCCGGCGCGTGGTAGTGGATGTCGCCGGCGGCGACCAGCGGCAGGCCCGTGGCGCGCGAGAGGTGGAGGAGCTGCTCGCAACGGCGGTGGTCGGCGACGCCGTGGTGGAGCTCGGCAAGGAGATAGCAGCGGTTGGCGAAGATTTCGCGGAGGGTGTGGAACGGGAGGAACTCTTCAGCAGTGCCGACGACATGGAAAGGGACTCTTGCAGCCCCGGCCTCCGGCCGGGGGTCGCGTTGCGTTGAGGCAGCGCGTCGTGCCGCTGCAGACCTACCCCCGGGCAAAGCCCGGGGCTTAAAAGCCCCCGGCTCCGCCGGTGGACGGATGCGCGGATAGCTTAGCCTTTCGCCCCGCTGTCCCCCGGCAGAGCCGGGGGCTTTTATTGAGCAAGGATCGTCTATGTCCGGCAGGACGCCCGCGAGGAGGCCTTCGCTGTGCGCGGCGACGTCTTCGAGCGTGAGCTGACACTCGCCCTTCTCGGCGCGGCGGCGGCCCAGGGTGAGTAGCCGCGAGAGGCGGCCGTAGCTGGCGCGGTCGGTGGCCCAAAGCACCAGTCGCGGCGAGTCGACCGGCGTGATCTCGGCGCCGATGAGGAGCTTGAACCCCAGGTCCTTCGCGGGGATGTACGCCCGCACGACGCCGGCGAGGCTGTTAACGTCGGTGATCGCCAGCGCCGAATAGCCAAGCTCGGCGGCGCGCACGATCAGCTCATCGGGGTGCGAAGCGCCCTCGAGGAAGGAAAAGTTCGTGCGGCAGTGGAGTTCGGCGTAGCGCAAGGGGCAAATGCCTAAATGACGAATGACGAATGATGAATGACGTATGCAAGGCAGTTCATTCGTCATTCGGGAATTCGTCATTACCCAAACATTCCATGCAGGAACCAACGCCCATCGTGGCGGCGGCGGTAGAGCCAGTAGCGCAAGCCCTCGGCGGTTTCAACGCGGTAGTAGTCGCGCCAGGCGGAGCGGCCGCGCCACCAGCCGGTTTCGATTCGCTCGGGGCCCCAGTGCCGCGCGACCGTGTGGCGACGGCCGGCGCGGCGAAACTGGATCGGCGGGCCGTCGGGGACGACGGCAATGGTTTCCAACGGCGCGGGGCGGCGGAGGAGGTAGAGCGGGCGGTCGAGAGGGGCGGGAGAGTCGAGAGTCGAGGGTCGAGAGTCTAGAGCCAGAAGATTTTTGTTCGGCCCCCGTCTCTTGACCTTTGACCCTCGCCCCTTGCCTGGCTCTCGACTCTCGACTCTCGACCCTCGACCCGTGACCAGCGGGTC
>DASVCM010000623.1:0-3726 GCA_036381635.1 Lacipirellula sp. | reverse complement strand
CCCTTTGAGGGTATTGAAGGCGAGGGGGCCCCGGCGTATGGCGAGAGGGCCATTCGAGGATTCGGGGACACGCTGGTGGACTATCTCGAGGATTTCGAAAGGGCGGTGCAGCTCGCCAAGGCGGCGATCGACTTCTTGCGTGATCGCAAGCACCCGCCGCATCCGCGCAATTTCACTCTGCTCTATGCTTATTTTGCGGACAAGTCTCCGGCGCTGCGCCGCGAGTTGGACCAGGCACTGGCCGCCGGCGTGCCACTGACGGCGGATTTGCTCGTCAGCCTTTACGACAAGCATTTCGGCATTGATTTCGAAACCCAGGTCATTCGCGACGCCAGCGAGACCATCGAATCCACGCTGAGCAGGCTCCTCAGCTACATGGACGAGGCCAAGCGCGACACCCACAACTACGATCAGGCCTTGCAGGAGTTCTCAGGGCGGGTCGATCACAACGCGGTCCACAACGGCGGCATCGAAGAACTGCGCGCGGCCGTCGTCACGATTCTTGCCGAGACGCAGAAGATGCGGGCGAACACCCGCCGGCTGGAGGAACGGTTCAGCGCCGCCAACAGCAAGATTGGCGAACTGCGTCAGAGCCTCGACCAGATGCGCCAGGAAGCACTGACCGATTCGCTGACCGGCATCGCCAACCGCAAGTGTTTCGACATGCGCCTGCGCGAGCTGATGGCCGAAGCGAATGAAGAGGGGAAGCCGCTCGCGCTTCTCATGGTCGATATCGACCATTTCAAGAAGTTCAACGATAACTTCGGCCACCTGATCGGCGACCAGGTTCTGAAGCTTGTCGCCCGCACTTTGACCGATTGCGTGCGCGGCCAGGACGTCGCCGCCCGTTTCGGCGGCGAGGAATTCGCGATCATTCTGCCGAACACGAATCTCGACGGCGCCTATGTGGTGGCCGAGAATATCCGCGCCAACGTCGCCGCCAAGAAGATTACGCGGAAAAGCACTGGCGACAGCCTGGGGCACATCACGCTGTCGCTCGGCATCGCCATGTTCCGGCCGGGCGAGTCGGTGGCGCAGCTCCTCAAGCGGGCGGACGAGGGGCTTTATATCGCCAAGGGTTCCGGCCGCAACCGCACCAGCTCCGCCGAGCGGCTGGGCACCCTGCCGCAAAGCGCGTAGCGCTGTTGTTGTCTTCCCCGCCTTCCGGGAGAGGGTGGGTAAGGGGGATCACATCCGGCACATGCGATTCGTTGCGTCGCCATCCTCGCACTGGTGTGCGCGACCTGCCGTGTGCAAGGTGAGGTCAATGAGCGTAGGCGATCAATACGTCGGCTGCAGCTTGTAGAAGCGGTTACGGTCGTCGGACTTGATGGTCACGCGGTTGAAACCGTCCTTCTGCATCACTTCCAGCGGTACCGCCACGCCAGGCCCACCGAGCGACCACACCCGGCGGTAGAAATCGATGAGGCCGTGAATGCGCTGATTGCCGACGCTGAGCACCACGTCGCCTCGTTCGATTCCCGCCTTGCGGGCCGGTCCATCCCTGGTCACGTTGTTGACGATCAGCATGCCGCCATGGGTTTCTTCGACATTCATGCCGAGCCAGGGCCGGTTGGAGGGCCGCAGCTTACCGGTCGCGGCAATATCCTCGAGGATCGGGGCCAGCAGATCGATCGGGACGAACACGTTGCCTGGCACGGGCTGACCGGGCAGCACCGCCTCCAGGATGAGAGATCCGATCCCCAGCAACTTGCCGTCGCCGCCGATCAACGCGGCGCCGCCGAACTGGGCCGACGGCGGCGAGGTGTAGATGGCGCGGTCGAGCAGATACTCCCAGGAGCCGGCGAATTCCCGACGTGACACGACCAGCGCTGGTTGCACCGCGTCAGCGCCGCCGGCGGGCGCGACGATGACCAGTTGGCGCTCGGCGAGTGTCTTGGAATTGCCGATTTCAAGCGGCGGCAACACCGCCTTGTCGCTGAGGCGAACCAGGCCAAGGCCGCTGGCGTGATCATAAGCAACCACATCGGCGCGATGGCTGGCGCCGGTCGAATCGGTGACTTCGACGGCCATGGCCTCGGAAATCAAATAGCCGATAGTGACGATCAGACCGTTGCGATCGACCACCACGCCGCTGCCTTCCCGTTTGGTGCCGAGCCGTCGCGCGGAGCGCGCTTCCGGCGGCACAAACGCCTGGAGCCTGACGATCGACTGCGCCAGCTTGGCGACGGCGGCGTCGGACGGGCGCGGCAGGTGGGGTGGCGACGATTGCGCTCGTGCCGGGACGGCGACGGCCAGCCATGTCACTGCCATGAAAAGCCCGATCGCGGCGATTCGGCATAGGGCGACGGTGGCGAATGCGGATGATCTTCGAGGCCTCGTCGACGTCATGGCTGCCGACGTCATCGCTGCCGTTGTCATGGCGGACAGCGCGGCCCGTAACACGCCCCTGGTCATGGCCCAGGTCATGGCATGCCTCCTGCGGAAGACCATAGCTGAACTCTAGCGAATTTCCGCTGAGGCGGCGATGCCGTTTTCGGCCGCGGTTTCGCCTTGGACGAGTAAGTGTTTCGTGACACTTAACGGCCAGTGAGTGGCGCCGTTCCGCGGCTTCGCCGCCGCCGGTCGAGTCGGCGGCACGCAAATCTCTCACCCGAACCTTTTGCCGCCAAACCTCTTGCTGATGGGCGGCCCGTGCTATAACTGCCGGATCATGTCATCGGATCCTTTTGATTTGGCCGGCGCGGCTCCCGCCTATCCGTCATCATCGGAACAGGCGGCGCGGACGGGCGGCTTCGAACCGCCTTATCTCGCCACCTTGAATCCGGAGCAGCGCAAGGCCGTCGAAACGCTCGACGGCCCGGTGCTGGTCCTCGCCGGGGCCGGCACCGGAAAAACCCGCGTGCTGGTTACGCGCCTCGCCCATATCCTGGCGACCGGGCGCGCCTTTCCTGGCCAGATCCTCGCCGTCACTTTCACCAATAAGGCGGCACGGGAGATGCTCGACCGGGTGAACGAGCTGATCGGCGGCCGCGCCGACGGCCTGTGGCTCGGCACATTCCATGCCATCTCGGCGCGCATCCTGCGACGCCATGCGGAGCGCATCGGGCTCAAGCCCAATTTCACCATTCTCGACGACGACGACCAGATTCGCCTGCTCAAGCAATTGCTTCAGGCGGCCGGACTCGACGACAAGAAATGGCCGCCACGCGGGCTGCTCGCGGTCATCCAGCGCTGGAAGGACCGCGGCTTGACGCCGGAGAATGTGAGCGCGTCGGAAGCGTCCGAATTCGCCAACGGCCGCGCGCTCGAGCTCTATCGGCAGTACCAGGAGCGGTTGCAGATTCTGAATGCCGCCGATTTCGGCGATCTTCTCCTTCACTGCCTGACCTTGTTCACGACGCATTCCGACGTGCTGGCCGACTACCAGCGGCGATTCAAGTTCATTCTGGTGGACGAATACCAGGATTCCAACGTCGCCCAGTACCTCTGGCTGCGCCTGCTGGCGCAAGGGAAACCGGCGGGCGAGGCCAATGTCTGCGTGGTGGGGGACGACGACCAGTCGATCTATGGCTGGCGCGGCGCCGAGGTCGACAACATCCTGAGGTTCGAGAAGGACTTTCCGGGGGCCAAGGTGATCCGCCTCGAGCGCAACTACCGCTCGACCGGTCACATTCTCGCCGCCGCCTCGCACTTGATCGCCCACAACGAGGGCCGGCTTGGCAAGACGCTCCACACCGAGGACGAGCCCGGATTCAAAGTCAC
>DASVCM010000622.1:0-2411 GCA_036381635.1 Lacipirellula sp. | reverse complement strand
AGCGAACTGGTCGGCCTATGGAAAGCCGCTGGCCGCGACTCGCGTTCGCAGGAGGCGGCCGAGCAGCTTGCCGAAAAGTACCCCAATAGCCGTTGGGCGAAACGATAACAAGATTCCGGCGATCGGCGTTGGACGCCTGCCGGCCACCGTTTAGATTGTTCCCAAGGGAGGGCGAGGCTCCTGCCGAGCCGCGAAGCACGAAACAGCGCACGGCTCGGCAAACGGCCTCGCCCTCCCACTTGTGACTTGTTACTTCACTCGAGACCTTTTCCATGCAACTAATCACAGTTCGATCGCTGCGACCTTGGAAGCGCTTCATCGCCCTGGCCCTCGTGGCTGCGGTGGCCGCGGCAGGCGGCCTTGGCGCCTCCACGGCGTTGGCTCAGGACGAACCCGCCGAAGACGCCGCGGCGGAAGCGCCCGCGGAGGCGGCTGCCGACAGCAGCATCGTCGACGCCGAAGGCCCGGCGGCGCCGACGCCACAGGTCTCCTACCTCGCCTGGATCGTCGAGGCGATGGGTTGGCACTACACGATCGCCTTCCTGGCGATCTCCTTCGCACTAGTAGCGTTGTTCGTGATGAACCTGCTTGCCGCTCGCCGCGAGAACGTGGTGCCGCCGGCGCTGGTCGACGGCTTCGAGCAGCACCTCAACGCCAAGCAGTACCAGGAAGCGTACGACCTGGCGAAGGCCGACGACTCGTTCCTCGGCCACGTGCTTTCGGCCGGGCTCTCGCGAGTCTCCAGCGGCTACAGCGAGGCGGTCGAGGCGATGCAGGAGGTCGGCGAGGAAGAAAACCTGCGAATGGAGCAGCGGCTTGGATATCTTGCACTCATCGGCACGATCAGTCCGATGATCGGCCTGCTGGGCACGGTCGAAGGCATGGTCGAGTCGTTCATGGTCATTGCCAACACGGCCACCGGCGCCCCCGACCCGCAGGAGCTGGCCCAAGGCATTTCGAAGGCGCTGTTCACCACGCTGGTCGGCCTGTACCTGGCGATTCCCGCGCTCACCGCCTATCACGTCATCCGCAATCGCGTCTCGCGGCTGGTGCTGGAGGTGGGCGTAGTGAGCGAAGGCATGATGCGCCGCTTCCGCAAATCGGGGGATAAGAAAGAGGCCTAACACGCCCTGTCGCCACACCTGCAGCCCCGGCCTCCGGCCGGGGGCCGCTCACCAATAAGTTAGAGCTGGTCTCGGTAGAAGCCGACTCCCCGGCGGAGCCGGGGCTTCAAAAGTCTTAAGCAAATAAACGCCATGCGATTTCAATCCGCCCAGTCCGCCGGCGCCGAGCCGGACATGACGCCGATGATTGACATCGTGTTCCAGTTGTTGGCGTTTTTCATGTTCACGATCAATCTCAGCACGACCGAGGTCGACCAACGGGTGACGCTGCCGGCCAGCGAATTGGCCAAACCGCCCGACGCCCCGTACGAGCATCCGCTGACGATCCACCTCACCGAGCGCGGCGAGTACATCTATGCCGGCGAGGCCCTGCCGGGGCTCGACCCGCTCCGCTCCGCCCTGCTCCGTGAAAAGCAGATCATCGAACGCTACGCCGTCGAGAAGCTCGAAGACGTGACCATTGTCATCCGCGCCGACGAAGACGCGCAGACGGGACAAGTCCAGGAGATCATCCAGCTCAGCCAGGAACTGGGCTTCGAGCGCTTCGCCCTCCGCGGCAAACAGAGCGAGGTGAGGACGATAGGCGCAACGAACTGATCACGTTCTGTCATCCAGCATCCAGCATCTAGCATCCAGCATGAAGATTCGCCACGCCGATCATCGCGAAGAGACCAAGCTGCAGATGACGCCGATGATCGACATCGTGTTTCAGCTCATGGTGTTCTTCGTGTTCACGTTCAAGATCGCGCTGCCTGAAGGGGATTTCAACGTTCGCATGCCCTCCCAGGCAGGGGCCGCGGCGATGCCCAGCGAAACGCCGATCCTCCGCGTGCGGCTGCGGGCCGACGACCAGCGGAATCTCGCCGCCCTGGAACTGGGCGACGTGCAGATCACCGGTAACAATCCCTTCAATGAGCTGCAAACCCGCATCCGCGGGCTGGTGGACGACTCGGCCGGGCCCGGCTCGGTCGAGCAAGAGGTCGAGATCGAGGCGGACTACAACCTCAAGTACAAGTACGTCATGAACGCCATGACGGCCATTACCGGCTATATCGACCCGGCCACCGGCGAGCGGCACAAGCTGATCGAAAAGGTGCGCTTCGCGCCGCTGTCTAATTGAGGGTTCAGGGTTCAGGGTTCAGTGAAGGCCAGGGGAAGACATCGTCCAAACGGCGCCCTGTGACTCCTGACTCACGCCCGCGGGTGGTAGCTCTGATGCACCCGCTTCAGCCGCGTGTGATCGACGTGCGTGTAGATCTGCGTCGTCGCTATGCTCGCGTGGCCGAG
>DASVCM010000621.1:0-3678 GCA_036381635.1 Lacipirellula sp. | reverse complement strand
TTCTCAACTCGGAGTTGACACTTGGCAGCTCGAACCGAGCGGAGTTAGTGAACTCTTCGCGAAGATTGCTGCGTCAGGCATACCACTCTCTGAATTTGTTGCTCGAAGCCGCTCACAGGGATTAAGACTGCTTTCAACGACGCGTATTTGATCGACGGGGCCACGCGAGACGCCTTAGTTGCCGCCGACGCTAAATGCGCAGATGTAATCAAACCCTATGTTCGTGGAGCGGATATCGGACGTTGGAATTAACCAGCGCTAACTATTGGATGATAGCGATCGCATCAAGCGGCGACCGCGAGTGGCCATGGTCAGACAGTGGCGATGATGCTGAGATTGTCTTTCAAAAGACATTCCCATCGCTTTTTGCGCATATGAAGCAACATGAAGTATCACTGCGTAAGCGTTCTGACCAGGGCCGATACTGGTGGGAGTTGCGTTCTTGTGCTTACTGGGATCGGTTCCAAGAACGGAAGTTGTATTACCAATTCATTCAGTATCACCCCTGCTATGCACTGGATGCAGATGGTCTGTACGGAAACAACAAGACCGCGTTCATCCTTTCGGATGATCTATATCTTCTAGCTCTGCTGAACTCACCACTCTTGTGGTGGTATAATTGGCGGCATCTACCGCACATGAAGGATGAAGCACTAGCGCCTAATCCGACCGTGCTGGAAAACGTCCCGGTAGCTCGGCCCTCCGATACGACTCGCAGTCAAGTCGAGGAATTCACAAGACGGGTTATTGAAATCACGTCATCGCAACTATCAATGCAGACGGTGATGCTCGATTGGCTACGAATCGAACATGGCATTGAAAAGCCGAGCCTAAAACTCCAATCCATCGTCGAACTCGACTCCGACGCCTTCGTCGCCGAAGTGAAGCGAATCCGCGGCAAGAAGAATCCCCTCTCGGTCGCCGCCCTCAAGAGCCTCCGCGACGAGCACGCCCGCACCATCGAACCGGCCCGCGCCCAAGCCGCCGAGGCCCTCGCGCTCGAACGCCAACTCGCCGACCTGGTGAACCAGGCCTACGGCCTCACCCCCGACGAAGTCGCCCTCATGTGGCAGACCGCCCCTCCTCGCATGCCCTTCTCCCCCACTTAGCCCCCGGTCATTGAAGGGTATGCAAGTGCATGCAGCCCCAACGGGGCGTAAGTTAATAGCCAGGGGCGTGAGCCCCTGGTAAGAGTGTGATAAAGAACGTGAGCCGGGAGGCTATTGACTGCCGCCGCGTTGCGGCTGAATCGCTTGCAGTTGCATACCCTTCAATGTCCGGGGCCGCTGCGCGCGCCGCTGCGATCTCCGCGCCTCTGCGCGAGCATTCATCGCTCCCCCATCCGCGCCGCGCACCGTCAACTTTCCGCAAATAATTGCTGAAAATGGCCACCCACTCTGCTAGGTTCAACGGATGCAAACATATTACGCCATCCGCCAATCGTCATCGTCACGGTCACTCATGTTCCGCACGCATCCAAACGCCAGGCACGCAGCGAGTTCAATAGCGCACCGAGTTTTGGGTGTTTTGGAGATACGCGATCCGGACGTCGATCCCAAATACTTGCAGGCCGGACCATTCGCCGATCCCCTTTCGTCCCATGAGATTATCCGGTATCGATGCGCCCTAACGTCCGAAAGGCGCCGGGACGCCCCGGAGGCGATCGTCCCAAAATCTTGCGCATCGACCCGGGCGCGCAGTGCCAATGACGATGCTGACTTACAACTCCGTGGCCCGACGCAACCGCCGCCAAGAACCGAGTTTTGGGCCGGCGCCCCCCATTTTCTGCGAGCCGTACAAAAATCCAAAACTCCCAAAAGCGCTTCGCCAGTGCATCGTCGTCGCCCTAACTCCAATCCATCAACGACACTCCGAATTGTGTCGCCAAAAACGCGCTTCGCGACAAATAACCCGCCGGCGCAATCGCCTTCGACCGCCCAGCCGCAGGAGGTCGCCATGTGCGGTCCGCCCCGCTTAGCCCAATATGAAGACGCTTGCGGCGCCGGCTCAATCCCCCAACAATGGAAGTCTCGCCACCATCCTGCCCCGTCGAATGCCCCAACGCATTCCTCCGCCGTGCTTCAGCTCGCGACTATCACTTCGCCGTTCTTCAAGTCGCTCAGCGAGCTTGGCGAATTCGAGGAGGTGGCAGCGGACGAGCTGCCGGCGCCGTACCAGACGTTGCTGGCGCACGACGACCACATGACCGTCACGGTCGAGGCCTACCACGGCAGCCTCGTCAACGTGCGGGTCCTCCAGGAGCGGCGCGACGGCGACGTGTACACCCGGGCGAGTTTGCTCACCCGGCAGTCGGACGGCGCCGTCGTGCAGTTCGGCATCATGCGGATCAACCTCGTTGGACTGTCCGACGTGGTGCGCCGCGAGATCGAGCAGCGCGGCATGCCGCTGGGGCGGATCCTCATTCGCCACAACGTGATGCGACATGTAAGATTGTTCAAGCTCTGGCGAATCCGTCCCGGCCCGGTGGTGCTGGAACACTTGCTCACATCTGTAAGAGGCGTCGCTGTGGGAGGCGTCTCCGACGCCGAAGACGCCATCCATCGCGCTACGAAATCGGCGTCGGAGACGCCTCCCACAAAAGAAAAGCAGTGCATCTACGGCCGCTCGGCGGGAATCGTCGTCGAAGGCCGGCCCTCAGTTGAATTGTTGGAGATCGTAAAAGCATGAGTTCGGCGCAAGAGATTCGAATTGCAGACAGCTATGACTGTATTGTTATCGGCGGCGGTCCATCCGGCTCGAGTGTGGCGACGCTCGTGGCCAGCGCCGGCTTCAAGACGCTGCTGGTCGAACGCGACCGCTTCCCGCGCCGACACGTCGGCGAGTCGCTCATGCCCGACAGCTACTTCGTCTTCGAGCGGCTCGGCATGCTCGAGAAAATGAAGCAAAGCGGCTACGCCAAGAAAGTCGGCGTGCAGTTTGTGAATCACAAAGGCCGCGAGTCGGCGCCGTTTCTGTTCCGCTGGAATGATCCCCACGAGTGGAGCGAAACCTGGCACGTCCCGCGCCCCGAGTTCGACCAGATGCTGTTCGAACACGCCGCGGAAAACGGCGCCGAGTGTTACCAGGGCGTCCGCGTGCTAGATGTGCTGATGACCGGCGATCGAGCCGAAGGCGTCAAGCTGCAGTACGAAGACGAGAGCGGCCAAACGCAGACTCGCGAAGTGCGCGCCAAGATTGTCGTCGACGCCACCGGACAATCGGCGATCCTCTCCAACAAGCTCGGCCTGCGCCGCGTCAACCCCGCCCTGAAGAAGGCCGCCATCTGGGGGCACTTCCGCGGCGCCGCCCGCGAGACCGAGCATGGCGGCGTCTACACGATCGTCCTCTGGACGAACGAGCGCAAGAGTTGGTTCTGGTACATCCCGCAAGCCGACGACGTCGTGAGCATCGGCGTCGTGGGCGACAGCGACTATATGCTCAAACGTGGCGGCACGCCCAAAGAGGCCTTCTTCGAGGAAGTCGAAAAGTGCCCCGCGATGCAGTGGCGAATGGAAGGCGCCGAGCAAGTCGATGAGCTGATCGTCGCCAAGGAATTCTCCTATCTGACCGATCGCTCGGCCGGCGAAGGCTGGTTGCTGGTCGGCGATGCCTGGGGCTTCATCGATCCGGTATATTCCTCCGGCGTCTTCTTCGCCCTGAAGTCGGGACAGATGGCCG
>DASVCM010000620.1:0-3929 GCA_036381635.1 Lacipirellula sp. | reverse complement strand
ACGCTGGCCGCGATCATTCCGCCGCTGCTGATCACCCCCTTCATGTTCATCTGCGGCGACCTGCTCCCGAAGAACATCTTTTACAACGCGCCGAACCGGCTGATGCGGCGCTGCGCGCCGGTTGCCGTCATCTTCGCGGTGCTTTTCGCGCCTGTCACGTTCATCCTCTGGCTCCTCAGCCTGCTATTGCAGCTCATCACGCGCGAGGGACCGCAGGAGCTACGGCTTTCGCTCGCGCGGCGGGAGCTGAACATGATGCTCGTCGAAGGGCACGAAGCGGGCATCCTGCGCCCCGTGCAGCGGACGCTCGCGCAAACGATGCTCGCCGTCGCCGGCCAACCGGTGAAGAACTTTGCGTCGCCCGCGGGCCGCGTCGTCCGGGTAACCACCACGATGTCGCGCAGCGACATGCTGCGAATCGCCCAGCGTCATCGCCGCACACTGCTGCCGCTGGAAGACACGCACCAGAAGCGAAAACTCGTCGGCTTCATTCGCACGACCGATCTTATCTTCGATGGGGACGGCGAGCTGAAGCCCGAACCGTTCGTCACGCTCAACGACAACGAAACGTTTCTGTCGGCCCTCGGCAAGCTCGGCGTCGCTCAAGACGCCCTGGGCCATGTCGTCGACGCCGCCGGCAGGACCGTCGGGTTCGTCACCGGCCGCGAGCTGCGGCAGGCGCTCGTAGGCGCCGAGCAGGGGCCGTTAATCTAACAGCCCTGATGAAGCGATTCACCGCCTCATCAGGGCTGTTGATGATCTGGTGGGTTTCGAACTTGCTCGCCTATCGCTTATAGCCCAGCGACTTCACGATCATGAGCATCTCTTCGAAGTTGATAAATCGCCGGCGGTGCGACAGCTTGTAGCTGTCGATGGCGCGGGCCAGCTCCGCCGCATCGGGCGAAAGCTCGTCGTGGCTGTTCACAAACTGCCGGCGCTCGCGGCCGGGACCGTCGGCGGTCGAGTACGGGTCGCGACGATCAATGAATGCAGACTCTTCAGTTACGAGCGTGCTCGACATGGACGGGGCTCCGAGGCGCACAAGGACGGCGGGAAGTGAGGGCAGGGGGCGAGCGCAGTCGGCCGCGTCGCCTACAAAACATACCTCACTTTCCGCAGTCAGCCACGACCCGAGTTCCGCGGATGACCGCAGCCGACTGTGCAGCCTGTGACGATTGTTCCGGCGGCGCCGAATCGCCGGCCTGCGGCTTAAGCGCCCCGCTTCGTACTGGCGTCCAAGGCTCTCTTTTTAAGACGTCAAACCTGGCCGTTGTCTTAGACTGCCCGAGCACAACGTCGGCGCCTCGCAGGCACGAATAGTAATGCGACTGCCGGCAACAATACTTCGGGCGAAGGCTCGGGAACGACGCCGGTCGCCGCTTCCGTCGAGGCGCCGCCGAGCTGCCGCTGCCACGCCAGAAAATCGGCGCCGTCGACGTCCTGATCTCCATCGGCGTCGCCCTGTGTGTGCACGGCGCCGGCCGTCATGCCGAAGCCCATCCGCCACCGCGCGAGGTCGGCGCCGTCGACTCCTCCGTTCTCGTCGAAGTCCCCCGGCAGCAACGGCCGCGGCAAAATGCCGACCCAGGCCTCCGTGCGCAGGTCGCCCGCCGGCGTGCGGAAGATGCTCTTGCCAAACCCGGTAATGGTGCGTCCGTCATCCGAGACGGCCGTAGCGTTGGTCATGTTCAACTGGGGCAGAATCAACCCGAGTTGCGCGAATACAGTTCGCAAGTCGCGCATGCCGCTCGCCGCATCCCAAATAAAGGGTGCGTAAACGTCGACTCCGCCGTCGCCGATCGCTACGGCGCTGGCGCCGACGACGATCGAACCGTTCGCGGAAATTCCGGTCGCGAAGCTGTCGAATCGTCCGCCAGGCAGATCGCCTAGGCCGACCATGCCGCCGCCCGCCGTCCAGCGAAACGCCTCCAAGTCGCTGACTCCGGAGGCGGTCGAGGTGCTCGCGCCGACGATGACCGAGCCGTCAGCGGAGACCGCATTGGCGAAGCTGTAATATCCGCCGCCGGGCAAGTCCCCCAGCGGAACCATGCCCGCGGGCTGCGTCCACCGGAACGCCTCGAAGCTCAAGGAGAACCCCGCGCCGCCGCCGTGCGACGCCGCGGAGGAGGCGCCGCCGACGATTGCCGAACCGTCGTGCGAAATGGCTGCTCCCGCGCTATAGTTGTCGCCGCCGGGCAGGTCGCCCAATCCGACCATCGTTCCCTGGCCGGCGCCAGGGTTGGTCAGCGTCCAGCGAAACGCTTCCAAGAAGCTCAGCGTTCCGCCGGGAGAGTCCGCCGCGCCGGTAACGATCGCGCCGTCGGCCGCAACGCCGGTGGCATAACTGGACCCGGTTCCGCCAACCAGATCGCCCAGCGGCGTAGCGCCAGTTGCGGCCGTCCAGCGAAAGGCCTGGTTGGCGACGGCAGTTCCCACCGCGACCGAACCGTCGGTCGACAAGTCGTTAACAACGCTTGGCGCGAATCCCGGCGCCACGAACGTCGTCATGAACGTGTCGTTAAGTAGCCACGCGTCCTGCGCAGGCCGGCCACGGCCGCCGATGACGCGCCCGTCGCCCGATACAGCGAAGGCCTCGCTCGCGAAGTGGTCTGAGATCGGCAGATTCTGAAGATCGAGTAGCGTCTGCCCGCTGGCAGTCCGGGTGAGGATCATCGCGAGCGCGAGAGCGGCCAGAACGAACAGGCCGACAGTGCGATCGTGCACACGGCTTCGCATGCGATTCACGCCCTAAAGTTTGGCGGGCGAACCAAGGCGCGCTCGCGGCGAACCCAGTCCGCGGCGCTGGATGGCTTCGCCAGCCGCGGCATTATACCAACCATCCCTGCAAAGCCGTGTGCCCCTGCAGATTGCCGGCTTCGGACATTGTGCGAATCAGGTTACGGCCATCTGCTGAGCTTGCACCCAAAAGGAGGCGGGAGTCTCCCATCCCGTTTTTTAGCGTCGGATTACGCCGTCGGCGCCGGGGGGCGTGGCGGTCTGCAGTTGCGCGAGCAGCTCGCGGCTCCCCTGGTGTTCGCCGTCCATCGCCAGGGCCTGGCGGACGGAGTTGGCGGCTTCGGCGGGGAGGCCGACGGCTTGTTGTGCGCGGGCAAGCTGGTACAGGAGCTCGGGGTGCGGCTCGCCGATTTCGGCGGCGGCCTGGAGGCTCGTGAGGGCGTCCTGCGGGCGATCGACGGCGCCGTACGCCAGCCCGGCCAGCCAGAGCCCCTCACGCGATTGGGAACCAGGCGGCGTTGAGTTAAGAAGATGCTGCACCGTGGTCAGCGCCCGCTGATGTCGGCCAAGCTGGTACTGCACTTCCGCCGTGTCCTGCAAGAGATCGGATGCGTTGGGGCTGAATTGCAGGGCGTGCTGCAGGTCGGCCAGCGCTCGCTCCAGGTCGCCCTGGTAGCGATACGCGCGGCCGCGCAGCGCCCAAGCGCCCGCGAGCGTTCCGTCGAGTGCGATGGCTTCCTCGGCCCGCGCCAACGCTCGATCGTAGGCGCCAACGCCCAGCAGCATCTCGCCGGAGCGGACCACCGTCGGGGCATGCCGCGGGTCGAGGTTCACCGCGGCCTGCATGTGGGCGACGGCCTCCTCAGGAGCCCCGGAGCGCCAAAGGACTTCGGCCAACTGCCGGCGGGCCTCGATATCGCCGGGGCTGATTTTGACGGCCTTTTCGAGGAGCTCGTGAGCGTGCTCCAAATGACCGCGCTCCATCGCCGCCACGCCTTCGCATGAAAGCTGCCGGCACGTGGCGACCGAGTCGGAAACGACCTTCTGTTTGCGAAACGTCGCGCAGCCGCTAAGGATGCCTGCTCCGAGAATCGCCGCCAGCGAGACGCGAACGACGAATCTTCGGCCAGCGTCTGGCGTTCTGTCGGTCGCAATTGTGGTGGCGGCCACAGCAGTCCACCGGCAGAGCCGGT
>DASVCM010000619.1:0-3480 GCA_036381635.1 Lacipirellula sp. | reverse complement strand
CCTTCAGCTTCATCCTGATGGCTGCGACCGTCATCTTCGGCGCTTCGCGACGACAAGGAAGCCAACTGACCTAACCCACCAACGACGATCGAGGAATCAATCCTCGATCCCAGCCAGAAACCGCGCTCGATCGCACGCGGTGCAACGCCGCGTGCGGTCGAGCCCTTTACGTTTTAAGGAACCCCATGGCCGCTACGATTTATTACGACAAAGACGCCGACCTCAACGCACTCAAGGGCAAGACCGTCGCCATCATCGGCTACGGTTCGCAGGGACACGCCCACGCCCAGAACCTGCGCGACAGCGGCATAAAGGTCATCGTCGGCCAGCGGCCCGGCGGCAAGAACTACGATCTGGCCAAGAGCCACGGCTTCGAGCCGATGTCGGCCGCCGACGCGGCCAAGCAGGCCGACATCGTCAACATCCTCCTGCCGGATGAACTGCAGGGCGACGTTTACCGGAGCGACATCCGACCAAACCTCTCGAAGGGCAACGTGCTGATGTGTTCGCACGGGTTCAACGTCCACTTCGGCCAGGTCGTGCCGCCCGAGGGCGTCGACCTGCTGCTCGTGGCGCCGAAAGGCCCCGGCCACCTGGTCCGCAGCGAGTTCGTCGCCGGCGGCGGCGTGCCGTGCCTCATCGCGCTGGGCGACGGGGCGAGCGACGAAACCTTTAAGATCGGCATGGCCTACGCCAAGGGCATCGGCGGCACCCGCGCCGGCGTCATTCGCACCACGTTCGCCGAGGAGACGGAGACCGACCTCTTCGGCGAGCAAGCCGTCCTCTGCGGCGGCGCCGCGGCCCTGGTCAAGGCGGGCTTCGAAACGCTCGTCGAAGCAGGCTACCAGCCCGAGATGGCCTACTTCGAATGCATGCACGAGCTGAAGCTGATCGTCGACCTGTTCTACCAGGGCGGCCTCAACTACATGCGCTACAGCATCTCGAACACCGCCGAATACGGCGACTACACCCGCGGCCCGCGGATCGTCACTGACGAGACGAAGCAGGAGATGAAGCGGATCCTCGAGGAGATCCGCAGCGGCCAGTTCGCTCGCGACTGGATTCTCGAAAACCGCGCCGGCGCCCCGTCCTTCAAAGCGACCCGCCGCCGCGAGCGCGAACATCCGATCGAGCAAACCGGCAAAGAACTCCGCCGCATGATGAGCTGGATCGACGAGAAGGAAGTGTAAAGCTTCGGTCAATTCGCTCATCGCGATTTGCAGCCCCGGGCTCCGCCCGGGGGTCGGTCGCCGCCAGGACAGAGTCTGCCGTAGGGGCGAGCAACCCCCGGCCAGAGGCCGGGGCTGCAATTTGTAGTAATATTCTCACGAGCGCGAGTCGTTCCAGCAGAACCGCTGCGCGACGCCCCAGGCGCAAAGCGCCAACGTCGCCCCCGCGCCGGCGGCCAGAATATCGCCATGTGGCAGCCGCGCGGCGCCGTGCCCCAACCAGCCGTCGGCGACCAGGCCGATCAGCCCGCCAAGCAGCGCAACCGCAATGCTGCTCGTCGGCGAGACAAACCCCTGCCGGCCGCGAATCAACCGGCTGCCAACCATGCCGGCTAGCACGCCGACCCATAAGCAATTCACCAGAATCATAAGCCTCGAACTTTCGTTCCCTGCGATAAAAACGCTGCCGTCCCTGGGAGTACAAACCCGTCCGTAACGCCGAATAGGGCAACCGCGGCGCCGCAGACCGCGAAACCCCGCCCCCGCACCAGTTAAAACGCCGTCGCATAAGGCTTTAACCAAAAGCGACGGCACGCCCGCGACGCTCCGAGAAGGACGTAGCGCGCCGCAATACTGACGACGCCCGACGCGATTCCGAAACAGCCGCCAACGCGTTCACTGCCGTTCGACAAACCGCATCGCCGCCCGACGGGCGACCGCGTCGCCCGCGAGGTACAGCGCCACGGGCGTCGACTTGTACCCCCACACGGCCTGCTGCTTTATCCACAGCACCTTCTGCTGGCCCGACGCCTGGCAGGTAATGCGCACCGCGTCGCCGCGCCACTTCGCCGGCACGACGAACTGCACCGTCAGCTCGTGCACGCCTTCGAGCGTTCCGGTCGGCGACGCGCGCAGCGTAAAGAAGACCCCATGCTCCTCATTGATCGTGCCGCTGGCCACCACGGCCTGCATCGGCGGCACGCGCTTGGCCTTCTCGGTGACGATCTCTTTGCCCCCGAGCTCGCCGCCGATCGTCGGCGTCAAATGGGCCACCGTTCCGCCGAGGCACGGAATCTCACCGCCCAGCGACGCCGAGAACGAGTTATGCGATTCAACCGTCGTGGTGGTCTCGATCGCCTCGGCGTACTCGCTCTCCAGGCGCGTTCGCGGCGCGAAGTCGTGCACCCGCAGCCGCCCGTCGTGATCGTTGATCTCGACGCGGATCTCCGATACATCCGCGATGTCGCCCGACTCCAGCCGCACCGACACGCGGACGGTCGCCTCAATGATCCGCGAGTCGGGATACAACTCCGAGAATTCATGCGGCGTGATGTCGCGGGCCTCGATCGTCCGGCCCAAGTCAAACGCCAGCACCGGCTCGCCGGCCTGAACTTCGCCGGGGTGAATCGTCGCCAAGGCGAACAAGAGAACTACTGAAAAGCAGCGGGGCGAAAAGTGCGCATTTTGTCGCATCGCGGAAGGCTCCTCTCTTCCTGGTGGCGACTGCTACTGACATCCAGCCAATGGCATCGCCGGCCGACGCGCCTTCCATTGCGCGACTCTCCATAATCGGTCCGGAAGTAGCTACGCAAGGGAGCGACAAAAGGTTTTGCAAACAGGGCTAGCGGCTCGCGGCTGGCGGCTAGCAGCCGCAAAGTGGAGCTTCATGCCCACTTCACTTCTGGCCGCGAGCCGCCAGCCGATAGCCGCCGGCCCGCACAACGGCTACCATTGACGGTTCTGACGATCGTAGCGCCGCTGGCGCCGCGCTCGTCGAGCCGACCCTTTTGGCTCGCGTGTACGTCCCTTCAAAACGTCACCCCAGAGGAGGCCCTGCCATGTCCCATCAATCTCACCCAACCGGCGCCGACGGCGTCGATCGCCGCACCTTCCTCGGCAAGTCGGCCGTTACGCTAGCGGCCACCGGCGCCGCCGCCAACCTGCTGACGCCCAAGCGTGCCAGCGCTCAAGCCGCGTCGACCGCCGCGGGAGGCCCTTACGAGCTGCCGCCTCTACCGTACGCCTACGACGCGCTCGAGCCGTCGATCGACGCCCGCACGATGGAGATTCATTACACGAAGCACCATCAGGGCTACGTCACTAAGCTGAACGCCGCAGTCGCCGGCCATCCCGACCTCGCCAAACTGCCGGCCGAGCAACTGGTCGCCAAGCTCGACGCGATCCCGGAAGAGATTCGCACCGCGGTCCGCAACAATGGCGGCGGTCACGTCAATCACACCTTCTTCTGGCAGATCATGAGCCCCGACGGCGGCGGCGAGCCGACCGGCGAGCTGGCCAACGCGATCAACCA